>DATMKB010000085.1:0-4879 GCA_035553635.1 Mycobacteriales bacterium | reverse complement strand
GCACCCGGAGCACCACGCCCTCGTCGCGGTAGAGGCTCACCCGCTCACGGTAGTGCGCGCCGCAGCCGAAGGAGTGGACGAGGAGGTGGCAGGGTGGCGGAGGCCCCGTCCCCGCCACCCGGCTCGCGTCGAGAGGGGGATCCGTGCACCGCGCGTCCCCCACGTGGGCGCTGCCGCTGACGCCCACCGAGACCTGGGGCTCCCGCCGGGGCGTCGTCCTCGCCGTCGGCCTGGGAGTGGCGCTCCTGCCGCTGCTGCGCTCCGGCGGCGACCTCGCACCGGCGCTCGCGCTCGCCGTCGCGGGGGCCTCGGGCACGGCCGCGGCGGTGTCGCTGCAGCTGCTGTCCGCCGTCCGGGAGGACCCGGCGCTGCGCCGGGCCGCCGCGGGCGCCGCCGCCGTGCCCGTGCTCGTGCTGCTGCGCACCGCGGCGCCCGGCGCCGAGCCCGCCCTCGCGCTGCTCACCGCGCTGGCCCTGCCGCTCGCCGTGCTCGCCGGCCGCCGCGCGGTCGCGGCCGCCGTCGCCGTCGTCGCCACGGGCGTCCTGCTGGCGCTGCGCCCGGCGGCGCTGCCCGACGACGTCGCGCGCGTCCTGCTCCTGGTGCTCTCCGGCGCCACGGCCCTGGCCGCGGTGCGCTGGCTCGGCCGCAGCCCCGCCGGCGGCGCGGGCCCGCACGCCTGGGTGCTGCTCGGCCTCGTGCTGCTCGTGGCCGGCACCGCGGCAGCGGCGGCCGGCGCGGTGACGCCGTGGGCGGTGCCCGCCGCCCTGGCCGCGACGGCGGCGGGCCTGTCGCTGTCGAGCACCCGCCGGTACCGGCGGCAGGCGCGCCGGTGGCGCCAGCTCGAGTCGAGCGTGCGCGGCCTGGTGGCGTCCTCCCCGCTGCTGCCCGGCCTGGCCGTCACCCCCGAGGACGACGACGGGCTGCCCTCCCGCGTGGAGGTGCTCGCGCTGCTCGAGTGCGGCGCCGTCGCGGTGGCGCTGCAGCCCGTCGTCGCGCTGGCCGACGGCGCCGTGGTGGGCCACGAGGCGCTCGCCCGGTTCGGCGGCCGCACCTCCACCGACCGCTGGTTCCGCGGCGCGGGCGTGCACGGCCTGTCCGTCGAGCTGGAGCTGCTCACCGTGACGGCGGCGCTCGACCTGCTGCCCGGGCTGCCGGAGGACCAGACCCTCGCGGTCAACCTCTCCCCCATCGCCCTCGGCAACGACGACGTGCACGAGGCGCTGCGCCGGGCGGACCTCGCGCGGGTCGTCGTCGAGGTCACCGAGCACGAGGCGGTGGGCGACTACGCGGCGCTGCGGCAGCGGCTCGCCGGCCTGCGCGAGGACGGCGCGCGCATCGCGGTCGACGACATCGGCTCGGGGTTCGCGTCGCTGCGCCACGCGCTGCTGCTGCGCCCCGACGTCGTCAAGCTCGACCAGAGCCTGACGCGCGGGGTGCACCACGACCCGCGGCAGCGCGCGCTGGTGCGCGCGCTGGTGCGCTTCGCCGAGGAGATCGGCGTCGAGCTGGTCGCCGAGGGCATCGAGACCACCGAGCAGGCCGCCGTGCTGCGCGACCTCGGGCTGGTGCTGGGGCAGGGCTGGGGCCTCGGGGTGCCCGTCCTGCAGCGCGGCTCCTAGGGCCCGCGGCCGCGGCGCGCCCCCGCCGCAGGGTGATCGACGGAGGATCCGCGACACCCGGGCCTCCGTCGATCACGTCCCGGCGTCGGGGACCTTCCGTCGATCACGCCGCCCGCGGCGGCGCCGTCAGAAGCCGAGCTTGCGGAGCTGCTTGGGGTCGCGCTGCCAGTCCTTGGCCACGCTGATGTGCAGGTTCAGGTAGACCCGCGTGCCGAGCAGGACCTCGATCTGCTTGCGGGCGGTGGTGCCGACGTCGCGCAGCCGCGCGCCGCCCGCGCCGAGGACGATCGCCTTCTGGCTGGGCCGCTCGACGTGCACCGTGGCGTAGACGTCGAGCAGGTCCTCGCGACCCTCCCGCGGGCCCATCTCCTCGACCGTGACGGCGAGCGAGTGCGGCAGCTCGTCGCGCACGCCCTCGAGCGCGGCCTCGCGGATGAGCTCGGCGACGAGCACCTGCTCGGGCTCGTCGGTGAGCTCGCCGTCCGGGTACAGGGCCGGGCCCTCGGGCAGCCGCTGCACGAGCAGGTCCGCGAGCAGCTGCACCTGGAACCCGTCGACGGCGCTCACCGGCACCACCTCGGCCCAGTCGGCCAGCTGCGTGACGGCGAGCAGCTGCTCTCCGACCTGCTGCTTGGTGGCCTTGTCGGTCTTGGTGACCACCGCGACGGTCGGCGTCTTGAGCTCGGCGAGCTCGGCCGCGATGAACCGGTCACCCGGGCCGACCTTCTCGTCGGCGGGGATGCACTGGCACACGACGTCGACGCCGGCGTAGGTCTCGCGCACGAGGTCGTTGAGCCGCTGGCCCAGCAGCGTGCGCGGCTTGTGCAGGCCCGGGGTGTCGACGAGCACGAGCTGCGCGTCGTCGCGGTGCACGATGCCGCGCACGGCGTGCCGCGTGGTCTGCGGCCGGCTGCTCGTGATGGCGACCTTCTGCCCGGTGAGGGCGTTGGTCAGGGTCGACTTGCCGGCGTTCGGCCGCCCCACGAAGCAGGCGAACCCGCTGCGGAAGGGCTGCTCGGTCACCGCACCAGTCTGCCCGACGCGCGGCCCGGCGCGGTCTCGGCGGTGATCTTCGAGTCCTTGCGCGCCGATCGTCGAGCCGTCGCGGGCGGCACCGGCGTGTCGCCCGCCAGGGGTCGAAGATCGCGGCGGCGCGCGCAGGGGCTCAGGTGGTGAGCCGCTCCCGCACGACGCCGTCGGGTCCGGCGAGCAGCACCGGCACGCCGACGCCGAACTCCCGCAGCACCGCGAGGTCGGCCTCGGAGGGCAGGCCCTCGGTGACCACGACCGCGGCCTCGAAGGTGCGCGCGCCGCTCGAGGCGGCGGCGACGACGGCGCCGCGCAGGGCCGACGTCGTCAGCGCCGGGTCGCCGTTCTCGACGGTGGCGGCGGAGTACGTGCGGCCGTCGGCGTCGCGCACGGCCGCGCCCTCGGCGACGCCGCTCGGCGCGTGCGCGCGGGAGCGGGCGGCGCGGGCGAGGACCACGAGCTTGGCGTCCTCCCCGTCGAGGCCGGTCGGGGCGGTCGGGTCAGCCACGCGAGCTCTCCTCCTCGTCGGCCGGCGGCTCCGCCGGCGCGTCCTCCGCACGGCGCACGAGCACCGTGCCGATCCGGTTGCGGCGGCCCTTCGCGCTCTCGGCGACGAGCACGAGGCCGTTGACGGTGGCGGTGGCGCCCGGGATGGGCACCCGGCCGAGGGCCATGGCCAGCAGGCCGCCGACGGTCTCGACGTCGTCGTGCGGCAGCTCGACGCCGTACAGGTCCTCGAGGTCGTCGACCGGCAGCCGCGCCGTCACGCGCCGGGTGTCCTCGTCGACCTCCTCGACGGGCGGCGCCTCGCGGTCGAACTCGTCCTGGATCTCGCCGACGATCTCCTCGAGCACGTCCTCCATCGTCACGAGGCCGGCGTTGCCGCCGTACTCGTCGACGACGATCGCCACGTGGCCCAGCTCGGCCTGCATCTCGCGCAGCAGCGCGTCGACCGGCTTGCTGTCCGGCACGAACACCGGCTCGCGCATGACCTCCTCGACCTTGAGCGCCGCGCCGCCCTCCGCGCGCTCCTTGCGCACGAGGTCCTTGAGGTAGACGACGCCGAGGACGTCGTCGGCGTTGTCGCCGACCACCGGCACGCGGCTGAAGCCGCTGCGCAGCAGCAGGTTCAGCGCCTGCTTGACGGTCTTGCCGCGCTCGATGACGACGACGTCGGTGCGCGGCACCATCACCTCGCGCACGAGGGTGTCGCCCAGCTCGAAGACGCCCTCGATCATGTCGCGCTCGGCGCGCTCGACGACGCCGCGCTGCTCGGCCAGCTCGACGAGGTCGCGCAGCTCGGCCTCGGAGGCGAAGGGGCCCTCACGGAACCCCTTGCCCGGCGTGATCGCGTTGCCGAGCAGGATGAGCGCCTGCGGCACGGGGCCGAGGACCCTCGCGAGCAGCCGCACCACCGGAGCGCCGGCCAGGCCCACCCGCTCGGCCTGCTGCCGCCCGATGGTGCGCGGACCGACGCCGACGAGCACGAAGAGCACCACGGTCATGACGGCCACGGCCGCCGCGACGCCGGCGGACCCGTCGAGCCGGTCGACGGTCCAGGCGACGACCACGCCCACCGCGGCGAGCTCGACGGCCATGCGCAGCAGGAGCAGCAGGTTGAGCGAGCGCGGCGGGTCGGCGAGCACCTGCTGCAGCCGCAGCGCGCCCCGGCGCTGCTCGGCCACCAGCTCCTCGACCCGGACCCGGGAGATGCGCGACAGCGCCACCTCGAGGGAGGCGAGCACGCCCGCGACGAGGACGAACGCCAGCGCGGCGGCCAGGGGCAGCAGGTCGGTCGTCGTCACGAGGCGGCCAGGCTACCGAGCGGTGCGACGAGGACCACCCCCGGTCCTGACGCACATGACGATCGTTCCCAGTAAGGTGGGGTCATGCGCACCGCTCCGCTGCTCGCCCTGCCCCTGACCGCCGCCCTGCTCGCCGCCTGCGGCTTGGACGGCAGCACCGCCGCCACCGACAGCGCCACCGCGGCCGGCGAGGACCGGCTGCAGGTCGTGACGGCGCTGTACCCGTACCAGTGGGTGCTCGAGCGCGTCGGCGGCGACGCCGTCGAGGTGCGCAACCTCGTCCCGCCGGGCGCCGAGCCGCACGACCTCGAGCTCTCCCCGCAGTCGGTGGCGGCGGTGAGCGAGGCCGACCTCGTCGTCTACTCCCGCGGCTTCACCCCGGCGCTCGACGAGACCGTCGACCAGCAGGCCGCCGACCGCGCCGTC
>DATMKB010000084.1:0-2201 GCA_035553635.1 Mycobacteriales bacterium | reverse complement strand
GCGCACGTCGACGGCGCGGCGCAGGTGGTCGTCGCCGTCTCGCAGGACGCGACGTCGGTGCTCGCCACCCTCACCAGCCGCCGCCTCGCGCCGGACGCGCGCATCGTGTCGTCGGTGCGCGAGCAGGACAACGCGCCGCTGCTGCACGACTCCGGCGCCGACAGCGTCGTCGTGTCGTCCGAGACGGCCGGCCGGCTGCTCGGCGTCGCGGTGTCGCACCCGCCGGCGGCCGGCGTGCTCACCGAGCTGCTCCGCCCGGACCAGGCGGTGGGGCTGCGCGAGCGGCCGGTGGCGGAGGACGAGGTGGGCAAGGGCGTGCGCGAGGCGCGCGGCCTGGTGCTCGCGGTGGTGCGCGACGGGCGGCGGCTCACGTACTACGACGACGCCGTCGGCGTGCTGCGCGACGACGACGTGCTCGTGGTGCTCGACGCCTCCTGACGGACGTAGCGTGCACCGCGTGGTGCGCGCCGCGGTGGAGGTCGAGCGGACCTACGACCTGCCCGCCGGCGGGGGGCCGCTGCCCGACCTGTCCGGCGTCGCCGCGGTCGTCCCGCTCGGCACCGAGGACCTCGACGCGACCTACCACGACACCGCGGACCTGCGCCTGGCGCGCAGCCGCGCGACGCTGCGCCGGCGCACCGGGGGCCGCGACGCCGGGTGGCACCTCAAGCTCCCCGCCGGTGCGGGCCGGCTCGAGCTGACGGCGCCGCTGCGCGGGACCGGCGTCCCCGCCGCCCTGCGCGCGCTCGTGCGGTCGCGCAGCCTCGGCGCGCCGCTGCAGCCGGTGGTGCGCCTGCGCACGACCCGCTCGGTGCTGCAGCTGCAGGACGGCACCGGGCGCGTGCTCGCAGAGGTGGCCGACGACACCGTCACCGCCGAGGTGCTGCTCGACCCGCCGGCCACGAGCAGCTGGCGGGAGGTCGAGGTCGAGCTCGTCGACGGCGACACGGCGGTGCTCGACGCCGTGGAGCAGCAGCTGCGCGGGTGGGGCGCCCGGCCGGCCGGGACGGCGTCGAAGCTCGCCCGCGCTCTCGAGGGCCACCTTCCCGACCCGCCTGTCGACGACCTCCGCACCGCCGGCGGCGTGATCGTCGCGCACCTGCGCGCGCAGGTCGACGAGCTGGTGCACACCGAGCCCGGCGTGCGCCGCGACGAGCCGGACGCCGTGCACCGCGCGCGGGTGGCCACCCGGCGGCTGCGGAGCGCGCTGCGCACGTTCCGCCCGCTGCTCGACCGCGGCACCGCCGACGCGCTCCGCGAGGAGCTCCGGCACCTGGCCGCCGTGCTCGGACCGGCCCGCGACGCCGAGGTGCAGCGCGACCGGCTGCTCGCCCACCTGGCGTCCGAACCGCCGGAGCTCGTGCTGGGTCCCGTGGTGCAGCGCGTGCGCGACGAGCTCGACGGGCGGCACCGCGAGGCGCGCGCCGCCGTGGTGCGCGCCCTCGACGGACGCCGGCACCTGGAGCTGCTGCAGTCGCTCGACCGGCTGGTCACGGCGCCGCCGCTCACGGAGCGCGCCGGTCGGCCGGCGGCGCGCGAGCTGCCGCGGCTCGTCGCGCGGTCGTGGCACCGGCTGGCCACCGCGCACGCCGCGGCGCAGGCGGCCGGCGGTCGCGAGGACCTGCTGCACGAGGTGCGCAAGCGGGCGAAGGCCGCCCGCTACGCCGGCGAGGCCGTCGCCCCGGCCCTCGGCCGCGACGCGGAGCGCTTCGCCGCCCGGGCCGAGAAGGTGCAGGAGGTGCTCGGCGAGGTCAGCGACAGCGCCGTCAGCAGGTCGCTGCTGCGGGAGCTCGGCGTCGTGGCGCACCTCGCCGGCGAGAACGGGTTCACCTTCGGCCGCCTGCACGGCCTGGAGGAGTTGCGAGCGGAGCGGGCCCGTGCCCGCTACGACGGCGCCTGGGCGGCGCTCGACCGGCGGAAGGTGCGCGCGTGGCTGGGCTGAGCGACCGGCCCCCCCGCCGGCGACTGAGCAGGGGGTGTCGCCGCCTCAGCGCGTGGCGAGCGCCGCGCGCAGCGCCTCGAGGGCCTCCGGCACGACGGCGTACCAGACGTTGCGCCCTCGCTTCTCGCTCACGGCCAGGCCGCTGTCGACGAGCACCCGCAGGTGGTGGCTGACGGTCGGCTGGCTCTTGCCCACCGGCTCGACGAGGTCGCACGCGCACACCGCGCCGCCCTCGGCGGTGGCGAGCAGCGACACCAGG
>DATMKB010000083.1:0-5239 GCA_035553635.1 Mycobacteriales bacterium | reverse complement strand
AGGGCGCCCACCCGCTGGCCCTCGCCGGCGTCCTGCGGCACTCGGCCTACCGCGAGGACCCGTGGAAGCGGCTCGCCGGCACCGCCCGCTGGCTGGTGGTGTCGACCTTCGGCTCCGCCGAGCTCGCCGCCCGCGAGGCGGCCCGGGTGCGCGGCATGCACGGCCGCGTCCGCGGCACCGACGACGCCGGCCGGCCCTACGCCGCCTCCGACCCCGCGCTGCTGCGCTGGGTGCACCTGGCCTTCACCGACGCGTTCCTCGCCGCGCAGCAGGCGGTCGGGCGCGACATGTCGCGCTTCGGCCCGCGGTGGCCCGACGCCTACGTCCGCGAGTGGGCCCGCAGCGCCCGCGAGCTCGGCGCCACCGACCTCCCGTCGTCCGCGGCCGAGCTGGCGGACGCCGTCGAGGCGTACCGGTCCGAGCTCGAGGAGGTGCCGGAGCACCTGCGCACGTTCCTGTCCGCGCCGCCGGGCCTCTCGCCGCCCGAGCGTGCGTTCTACGGCGGCCTCGTCGCGGGCGCCGGGTCGGTGCTGTCGCCCGTCCTCGCCCCGCTGGCCGGCGTCCGCGGTCGGGACGACGCCTCGGCCGTGCGGCTGGCTGCCGCCCGGGTGCAGCTGCGCGGCCTGCAGCTGGCGCTCGGCCCGCACAGCCCGTCGGAGGAGGCCGCGCGCTACCGGCTCGGGCTCGGGCCCGCCCCCTCCTGGCTGGCCGCTCCCGGCTCCGGCCCCTCGTCGTCGTAGGCCCTCCCGGGCGGCACGGCGAGCCCCGCGAGCCCGCACAGCCCCACCACCGCCGCGCTCACCGCCAGCGCCAGCCCGAACGACCCCCGGTCGACGAGCACGCCCGCCGCCACCGGGCCGATCACGGCGCCGAGGTCGCTGCTCATCTGCCAGAGGGCCACGGCCGTGCCGCCCCTGCCCTTCACGACGTCGCCCACCACCGCCGCCGGCGCGACGCCCAGCAGCGACCCGCCCGCCGAGAGCACGACCGTCGCGACGAGGAGCCCCGCGACGCCGTCGGCGAGCGCCAGCAGGCCGAGGCCGGCCGCCGTGACGAGCCCGCCCACCACCAGCGCGGGCCGCCGGCCGAGGTCGTCGACCGCCTTGCCGGCCGGCACCAGCAGCAGCGCCTGCACCGCGGCGCCGACCGTGAACGCGAAGCCGATCCACTCGGGCCCGAGGTCGAGGCCCTGCACCACGAGCAGCGGTACGAGCGTGGTTCGGACGCCGAACAGGCTGTAGCCGATGGCGAAGTTGCCGGCGAGCGCCGCGCGGTAGGCCGGCACGCGCAGGGCCTCGGGCAGCGACGTGCGCGCCTGCGGAGGCGCCGGCGCCGAGGGGTCCTTCGGCGGCGGCTTGGGCAGCAGCGTCGCGGCCGCCACCATCGCGAGCGCGAGCGTCCCGGCGTAGAGGAAGAACGGGGCGCGGACCGAGACGGCGAGCACCAGGCCGCCGAAGGCCGGGCCCACGATGCCGCCGAGCAGGAAGCCGCCGCGGTAGACGCTCTGCGTCCGGCCGCGCTGCGCGGCGGTCGCGACGCGCAGCAGCAGGCTGGTGCTGGAGATCGTGAAGACCGCCGACCCGACGCCGCCGAGCCCGCGGAGCACCAGCAGCTGCGGGTAGCTGACGGCCAGGCCGGCGAGCAGCGAGCTTCCCGCGACGACGCCCAGGCCCGCGAGCAGCGCCTGCCGCTCCCCCACCCGGTCGACGAGGCGTCCCGCGGCCAGCCCCGACACCAGGCGCATGAGCGCGAACGCCGAGACGACGGCGCCCGCGGCCGTCGTGCCCACGCCGAACTCCAACGCGAACAGCGGCACGGCCGGCGCGACGATGCCGAAGCCGAGGGCGACGCAGAAGGCGACGAGGGCCAGCACCCACGTCTCGCGCGGCAGCCCCCTCACGCGAGCTCGAGCGCGACGTCGACGGGCTCGCCGACCTCGAGGTCCTCGCGCACCCGCACGTCCTTCTTGACCGGCAGCAGGTACCCGCCCGACTCCTTGTGCGGGAACAGCGACGTCGACCAGGTGGTGCCGCCGACGGTCACCGTCACCCGCACGGAGCCGAAGGCCGTGGGCACGCCGGCGGCGTCGCGCACGTCGTCGCTCACCTCGGGCGGCACGGTGACGAAGTGCCAGGGCGCGTCGCCCTGCCAGCGCCACAGCTCGGCCGAGAACCGGGCGACGAGGGGCTGCACGCGCGCACGCTACGAGACGGGGTCCTCCGGCTCCTCGGCCACCAGCCGGGCGAGGCGGCTGCGTCCGGCGTCGGCCGCCCACTGCAGGCGCTGCAGGCGCTCGGCGTCGGCGCAGCGGCGGGCCAGGGCGTCGGCCGCCAGCACCACCGCCGCGACCCGGCAGGTCTCGTGCTCGACGTCGTCCACGGGGTCCTCGGAGGGGCGGGACCGGCGCGTCCCCTGCACGGGGATGCGGTGGCCGTCTGCTGCGGGACCGGGCAGCGCGACGGGGCCTGGGCTCTGGTGCAGCGTGCTCCTGACGGGTCGTGGGCAGGGACCTCGGTGCAGGACGACGGCACCACGGTTCCGGCGTCCTGACCAGGCGCAGGGGCCCCCGCAGCGGCTTCGTGACCCGACCGTGACCTGCACTGCGGGCAGACCGGTGCAGACCGGCGAGCCGGTGTGACCGGTTCCGCGCCCGCCGCGCGCCCGGAGCGCCGCTCCCGGGTGCCACGATGGGAGGACCCTCTCGCACCAGGAGATCCCCTCATGACCACCCCGTACCGGGCGCGCACCGCGCTCGCCGTCGGCGCCCTGCTCGCCCTCACCGCCTGCGGCGGCGGCTCCGACACCGCCAGCACCCGCGAGGACGGCGTCCGCCTCGTGCAGGACGGCGTGCTGACCACCTGCACCCACCTGCCGTACCCGCCCTTCCAGCTCGAGCAGGACGGCGAGATCGTCGGCTTCGACGTCGAGCTCATGGACCTCGTCGCCGCCGACCTCGGCGTCGAGCAGGAGGTCGTCGACACGCCGTTCGAGACCATCAAGACCGGCGCCGACCTCAACGCCGGCAAGTGCGACGTCGCCGCGGCCGGCATGACCATCACCGAGGAGCGCCAGGCGAACCTCGACTTCTCCGACCCCTACTTCGACGCGACGCAGGCCCTGCTCGCCAAGAAGGGCTCGGGCATCACCTCCCTCGAGGACGCCAAGGGCAAGCGCTTCGGCTCGCAGTCCGCGACCACGGGCGAGGACTTCGCCCGCGCCGAGGGCATCGACCCCGTCTCCTTCGAGACCTCCGACGCCGAGCTCAACGGGCTCAAGAGCGGCCAGGTCGACGTGATCATCCAGGACCTGCCGGTCGTGTCCGAGTGGCTCAAGGACCCGGCCAACAGCGACTACGAGATCGTCGCCAACCTCGACACCGGTGAGCAGTACGGCTTCGCGGTGAAGAAGGACGGCAACGACGAGCTCCTCGCCGCGATCAACCGGGTGCTCGCCGACGCGCGCAGCGACGGCTCCTACGATGCGATCTACGAGAAGTGGATCGGCCAGGTGCCGACGACCTCCTGAGTCCTCGACCTCCGGGCCCGGGAGCCGCTGACCGCGGCTCCCGGGCCCGAACCCTGAGAGGGGCGCCCATGGCCACCGCCACCGCGCCACGACCCCGCCTCACCCGTCGCCAGCGCCGGCGGCTGAGCCTCGGTGCGCAGTACGCGCTGTTCGTCGCCGCGGTCGTCGGGCTGGCGCTCGTCGCCGACTGGGGGACGCTCCGGGCCAACTTCGCCCGTGGCGACATCGCCGCGGAGATGTTCCCCGAGCTGCTCACCGTCGCGCTGCGCAACACCGTCGTCTACACGCTCACCGGCTTCGCCGCGGGCCTCGCGCTCGGCATCGTGCTGGCGCTCATGCGGCTGTCGTCCGTGGCGCCGTACCGGTGGGTCGCCTCGGTCTACATCGAGGTCTTCCGCGGGCTGCCCGCCCTGCTCATCTTCATCTTCGTGGGCGTCGGCGTGCCGCTCGCCTTCCCCGGCGTGCAGATCCCCGGCGGCACCGTCGGCAAGGTGGCGCTGGCCCTCGCGCTGGTCTCGGCGGCCTACATGGCCGAGACGGTGCGCGCCGGCATCCAGGCCGTGCCGAAGGGCCAGACGGAGGCGGCGCGCTCGCTCGGCATGTCGAGCACGCGGGCGCTGGTGAGCATCGTCATCCCGCAGGCGTTCCGCATCATCATCCCGCCGCTCACCAACGAGCTCGTGCTGCTGTTCAAGGACAGCTCGCTCGTCCTGTTCCTCGGCGTCCAGCTCGGCGAGCGAGAGCTGACGAAGTTCGGCCGCGACCTCGCGAGCACCAAGGCCAACATCACGCCGATCCTGCTCGCCGGACTCTGCTACCTGGTGATCACCGTGCCGCTGTCCTACCTCGCCCGGCGCCTCGAGGCGCGCAACGCCAAGGCCCTGCGGTGACCGCCCGCGACGGCGCGGTCATCGACGTCCGCGACCTGCACAAGTCGTTCGGCGACAACGAGGTTCTGAAGGGCATCGACGTCACCGTCGGACGCGGCGAGGTGGTCTGCGTCATCGGCCCGTCGGGCTCCGGGAAGTCGACGCTGCTGCGCTGCATCAACCTGCTCGAGGAGCCGACGTCCGGCACGGTGCTCGTCGGCGGTGTCGAGGTCACCGACCCCGACGTCGACATCGACGCCGTCCGCCGGCGCATCGGCATGGTCTTCCAGTCGTTCAACCTCTTCCCGCACCTGACGGTGCTCGAGAACCTCACCATCGCGCAGCGCCGGGTGCTCAAGCGGTCGAAGGGCGACGCGGCGTCCGTGGCGCATTCGAACCTCGAGAAGGTCGGCCTCGCGGAGAAGGCGTCGGCGTACCCGGCGCAGCTGTCCGGCGGGCAGCAGCAGCGCGTGGCCATCGCCCGCGCGCTCGCCATGGAGCCCGACCTCATGCTCTTCGACGAGCCGACCTCCGCGCTCGACCCCGAGCTCGTCGGCGACGTGCTGTCGGTGATGCGCCAGCTCGCCGCGGAGGGCATGACGATGATGGTCGTCACCCACGAGATGAGCTTCGCCCGCGAGGTCGCCACCCGCGTGGTGTTCATGGACGGCGGCGTCGTCGTCGAGGAGGGGCCGCCCGAGCAGGTGATCGGCGCGCCGCAGCACGAGCGCACGCGCTCCTTCCTCGCCCGCGTGCTCGACCCGGCCGCCGCGGACGTCTCCGACCGCTGACGCGCGAGGTCAGTCGAGCGCCTCCCGCGTGCTCCCGGGGACCCGGCGCACCGA
>DATMKB010000082.1:0-3533 GCA_035553635.1 Mycobacteriales bacterium | reverse complement strand
GCGGACCCGTACCTGACGACGACCATGAAGTCGGTCGGCGAGGCGATGGCGCTCGGGCGCTCGTTCCCCGAGGCGCTGCAGAAGGCGCTGCGCTCGCTGGAGACGACGGCCGGCGGCTTCTGGACGCTGCCCGACCCCGAGGGCGACACCGTCGAGCAGGCGCTGCAGCGCGCGTCGCGCGGCCACGCCGACCGCATCTACGACCTCGAGCGCGCGCTGCGCTACGGCGCCACGGTCGCGCAGGTGCACGAGGCGACCGGCGTCGACCCGTGGTTCCTCGACCAGCTGCTGCTGCTCGTCGAGCTGCGCGCCGAGGTCGTCGCCGCGGACGAGCTCGACGAGGCGCTGCTGCGCGAGGTCAAGCGGCACGGCTTCAGCGACCGCCAGCTCGCGGCGCTGCGCGGCGGCACCGAGCGCGAGGTGCGCGAGCACCGGCACGCGCTCGGCGTGCGGCCGGTCTACAAGACGGTCGACACCTGCGCGGCCGAGTTCGAGGCGCGCACGCCGTACCACTACAGCGCCTACGACGAGGAGACCGAGGTCGCGCCGAGCTCAGGAGCCAAGGTGATCGTCCTCGGCAGCGGGCCGAACCGCATCGGCCAGGGCATCGAGTTCGACTACGCCTGCGTGCACGCCTGCTACGCGCTGTCCGACGCCGGCTTCGAGACCGTGATGGTCAACTGCAACCCCGAGACGGTCAGCACCGACTACGACACCAGCGACCGGCTGTACTTCGAGCCGCTCACCGTCGAGGACGTGCTGGAGGTGGTGCACGCCGAGCAGGAGAGCGCGCGGCAGGGCGGCGGGCGCGTCGTCGGCGTCGTGGTGCAGCTCGGCGGCCAGACGCCGCTGCGGCTCGCGCAGCAGCTCAAGGACCTCGGCGTGCCCGTCGTCGGCACGCCGCCGGAGGCGATCCACCTCGCGGAGGAGCGGGGCGCCTTCGGCGAGGTGCTCGCCGAGGCGGGGCTCCCGGCGCCCAAGCACGGTGTCGCCACGTCCTACGACGAGGCGAAGGCGATCGCCGACGAGGTGGGCTACCCCGTGCTCGTGCGCCCGTCGTACGTGCTGGGCGGCCGCGGCATGGAGATCGTCTACGACGACGAGATGCTCGTCGGCTACATCCGGCGCGCCACCGAGGTCACGCCCGAGCACCCGGTGCTCGTCGACCGCTTCCTCGAGGACGCCGTCGAGATCGACGTCGACGCGCTGTACGACGGCGAGGAGCTCTTCCTCGGCGGCGTCATGGAGCACATCGAGGAGGCCGGCATCCACTCCGGCGACTCGGCCTGCTCGCTGCCGCCCACGACGCTCGGCCAGCGCGACCTGCTGCGCATCCGGCAGAGCACCGAGGCGATCGCGCGCGGCGTCGGCGTGCGCGGGCTGCTCAACGTGCAGTACGCGCTCAAGGACGACGTCCTGTACGTGCTCGAGGCCAACCCGCGCGCCAGTCGCACCGTGCCGTTCACGAGCAAGGCGACGGCGGTGCCGCTGGCCAAGGCCGCGGCCCGGGTGATGCTCGGCGCGACCGTGCAGCAGCTGCGCGACGAGGGGATGCTGCCGGCCACCGGCGACGGCGGCGACGTGCCCTACGACGCCCCCATCGCGGTCAAGGAGGCGGTGCTGCCGTTCGGCCGCTTCCACGGCGTCGACACGCTGCTGGGGCCGGAGATGAAGTCGACCGGCGAGGTCATGGGCATCGACGCGGTGTTCGGCACCGCGTTCGCGAAGTCGCAGTCCGCCGCCTACGGCGAGCTGCCGACCAAGGGCCGCGTCTTCGTCAGCGTCGCGAACCGCGACAAGCGGGCGATGCTCTTCCCGGTGAAGCGGCTGGTCGACCTCGGCTTCGAGGTGCTCGCCACGGAGGGCACCGCCGAGGTGCTGCGGCGCAACGGCGTGCGCGTCACGCTCGTCGGCAAGCACTCCGACGGCAAGGGCGACGACGTCGTGCCGATGGTGCTGGCCGGCGAGGTCGACCTCATCATCAACACCCCGCACGGCGTCGGGGCGCGCGTCGACGGCTACGAGATCCGCACGGCCGCCGTCGCACGCGGCGTCCCCTGCGTCACGACCGTGCAGGGCGCGGCCGCCGCGGTGCAGGGCATCGAGGCGCTGGTGCGCGGCGACATCACCGTCCGCTCGCTGCAGGAGCACCACGCGGCGCTGCGCCCCGGAGACGCCTGATGCCGCTGCAGGTGCAGGGCGAGGTGCTGTCGCTGCGGCGCGTCGGCGCCTACAACGCCATGACGCTCGTCGCCCCGGGCCTCCCCGAGCTCACCCGTCCCGGGCACTTCATCGCCGTGCAGGTGGGCGGTCCGGACTCGAGCATGCTGCTGCGGCGGGCCTTCGCGGTCTACGACGTCAAGGACCGCGGCGTCTACGGCGGCACGGTGGAGTTCGTCTTCTCGGTGCACGGCAAGGGCACCGCGTGGCTCGCGCAGCGCCGGCCGCAGGACAAGGTCGACGTCGTCGGACCGCTCGGCCGGCCGTTCCGGCTGCCGAAGGGGCCGGCCACCGCGACCCTCGTCGGCGGCGGCTACGGCGCAGCGCCGCTGCTGCCGCTGGCCACCGCGCTGCGCGAGCGCGGCTGCCGGGTCGACGTCGTGCTCGGCGCGGCGTCGAGCGACCGGCTGTTCGGCCAGCTCGAGGCCAAGCGCACCGCGACCTCCCTGCACCTCACGACCGACGACGGCTCCGCCGGCACGCGCGGCCGGGTGAGCGACGTCCTGCCGGACGTCCTCGACCGCACCCGCAGCGACGTCGTCTACGCCTGCGGCCCGATGCCGATGCTGCGCGCGGTGGCCGACCTCGCCGCGGAGCGGGGGATCCCGAGCCAGGTCGCCGTCGAGGAGTCGATGGCGTGCGGCATCGGGGTGTGCATGACCTGCGTGCTCCCGGTGGTCGGTGACGACGGGCTCACGCGCATGGTCCGCTCGTGCGTCGAGGGTCCGGTCTTCGCCGGCGACCGGCTGCGCTGGGACGACGTGGGGACCGTGCCGGCCGACGCCGTCGGCGCGCCGACAGGGGGCCACTGATGACCGACATGCGCACGTCCCTCGCGGGCGTGGAGTTCCCCAACCCCGTGTTCACCGCCTCGGGGTGCGCGGCCGCCGGCCAGGAGCTCGACCAGTTCTTCGACGTCACGCAGATCGGCGGCGTCGTGACGAAGTCGGTGATGCTGCAGCCGCGCTCGGGCCGGGCGACGCCGCGCATGGCCGAGACGCCCAGCGGGATGCTGAACAGCATCGGGCTGCAAGGGCCGGGCATCGACCACTTCCTCGAGCACGACCTGTCCTGGCTGGCGGCGCGGGGCGCCCGCGCCGTCGTGTCCATCGCCGGCGGGAGCGTCGAGGACTACGCGCGGCTCGCCCAGCGGCTGCGCGGGCATCCCGCGGTGTCGATCCTCGAGGTCAACATCTCCTGCCCCAACGTCGAGGACCGGGGGCAGGTGTTCGCCTGCGACCCCCGCGCGTCCTCCAACGTCGTCGACGCGGTCCGTCGCAACACCGCGCCCGGCACCCCGGTCTTCGCCAAGC
>DATMKB010000081.1:0-5025 GCA_035553635.1 Mycobacteriales bacterium | reverse complement strand
AGCCCGTGCCCGGCCTCGTCCTGCACCTTGGCGAGCAGGATCGCCTTGCGCCGCAGCGAGGGCGCCCGGGTGATCCAGTTCCCCTCGGGCTGCATGCCGATGATCTCGGAGTGCGCGTGCTGCGCCATCTGGCGCACGAGCGTCTTGCGGTAGCCCTCGGGCATCCAGTCGCGCGGCTCGACCCGCTCGTCGGCGTCGATCCGGGCGTGGAACTCCTGCTCCAGCAGTGCCTCGTCCACGGGCCCTCCCTCGTTCCTGAACGCTCGTTCGACAATGGTCCGCGGCGTCCGCCGCCGTGTCAAGGCAGGGGCTAGCCTCCGGCCGTGACCGCCCCCGAGCGCCCGCGCCGCGGCCGCCCTCCGCGCTACGCGTTCGACGACCTGCTCGCCGTCGTCGTCGGCGAGTTCAACGCGCGCGGCTACGACGCCACCTCGATGGAGGACATCGCCCGGGCGACCGGCATGACGAAGTCGTCGGTGTACCACCACGTGTCGGGCAAGGAGGAGCTGCTCGCGCTCGCCGTCGGGCGGGCGCTCGACGCGCTGTTCGCGGTCCTCGACGAGCCCGCCAGCACCGCCGGCCGGCCGGTCGAGCGCCTCGAGCACGTCGTGCGCCGCAGCGTCGACGTGCTGGCCGCCGAGCTTCCGTACGTGACCCTCCTGCTGCGCGTGCGCGGCAACACCGACGCCGAGCGGGCGGCGCTCGCGCGCCGGCGGGCCTTCGACCGCCGGCTGGCCGCCCTGGTGCAGGAGGCCGTCGACGCCGGCCAGGTGCGCGGCGACCTCGACCCGCGGCTGGTGACCCGGCTGCTGTTCGGCGCCGTCAACGGCGTGGTCGAGTGGTTCCGGCCCGGCGGCGCGCACACCGCGCAGGACGTCGCCGACGTCCTCGTCGCGATGGTGCTGGACGGGCTGAGGTCTCGACAGCACCGCTAGGGTCCGCACGTGCTCGAGCACTACGTCGCCGGCCGCTGGTCCACCCCCACCGACGAGGGGCTGCCCCTGCACGACGCCGCCACCGGCGAGGAGGTCGCACGCCTGTCCACGGCGCCCGTCCCGGCCGCCGAGGCGCTGCGGCACGCCCGCGAGGTGGGCGGGCCGGCGCTGCGCGCCATGACGCTGCACGAGCGGGCCGCCGCGGTGAAGGCGCTCGCCCTGCACCTCAAGGAGACGGCGCGCAACGAGCTGTACGAGCTCTCGTACGCCACCGGCTCGACCGGCCGCGACACCGCCGTCGACGTCGACGGCGGGATCGGCACGGCGCTCGGCATCGCCAGCAAGGCGCGCCGGGAGCTGCCCGACGGCCACGTCGCGCTCGACGGCCCGGTCGAGCAGCTCGGGCGCACGGGCACCTTCCTCGGCCGGCACGTGCTCACGCCGCTGAAGGGCGCCGCGGTGCAGGTGAACGCGTACAACTTCCCGGTCTGGGGAGTGCTCGAGAAGCTCGCCCCGGCGCTGGTCGGCGGCATGCCGAGCGTGGTCAAGCCGGCGCCGCAGACGGCGTACCTGTCGGCGCTGCTGGTGCGGCGCATCATCGAGTCCGGTCTGCTGCCGGAGGGCTCGGTGCAGCTGCTCGTCGGCGACCCCGAGGGCCTGCTCGACGAGCTCGACGGCCAGGACGTCCTCGCCTTCACCGGCTCGGCCGCCACGGCCGCCCGGCTGCGCGCGCACCCGGCCGTGGTGCAGCGCTCGGTGCGGTTCACCGCCGAGGCCGACTCGCTCAACGCCTGCGTGCTCGGACCGGACGCCGGCGCCGCCGAGCTCGACCTGTTCGTGCGCGAGGTCGCCCGGGAGATGACCGCCAAGGCGGGCCAGAAGTGCACCGCGGTGCGGCGCGCGCTCGTGCCGCGGCAGCGCGCGGAGGAGGTGGGCGAGGCGCTGCGCGCGCGGCTCGAGCAGGTGGTGGTGGGCGACCCGCGCGACCCGGCCACGCGGATGGGTGCCCTCGTCAGCCTGCAGCAGCGCGAGTCGGTGCGCGAGGGTGTCGCGCGGCTCGCGGCCGGCGGCCGGCTGCTCGTCGGCGACCCGCACCAGCCGTTCGAGCGCGGCGCGTTCCTGCCCCCGCTGCTCGTCGCGCACGACGACCCCCGGACGCCCGCGCCGCACGAGGTCGAGGCGTTCGGCCCGGTCAGCACGCTGCTGCCCTACGACGACGCCGCCGACGTCGTCCCGCTGCTCGCGCTCGGGCGCGGGAGCCTGGTGGCGTCCGTCGTCAGCAGCGACCACGACTTCGTGCGGGACGTCGTGCGCGGCGCGGCGTCGCACCACGGGCGCGTCCTGGTGCTCGAGGAGGCTGACGCCGCCGAGTCCACCGGCCACGGCTCGCCGCTCCCCCAGCTCGTGCACGGCGGCCCCGGGCGCGCCGGCGGCGGCGAGGAGCTCGGCGGGGTGCGGGGCGTCGTGCACCACATGCAGCGCACGGCGGTGCAGGGCACCCCCGACGTCCTCACCGGCGTCACCGGCGTGTGGACGCGCGGCGGCTCGCGGCACGAGGACGACGTGCACCCGTTCCGCAAGACGATGGAGCAGCTGCGCCTCGGCGACTGCGTGCGCACCGCGGAGCGCGAGGTCACGCGCGAGGACGTCGAGCACTTCGCGCAGTTCACCGGCGACACGTTCTACGCCCACACCGACGAGCAGGCCGCCGCCGCGAACCCGCTGTTCGGCGGCATCGTCGCGCACGGGTACCTCGTGCTGTCGCTGGCGGCCGGCCTGTTCGTCGACCCGGCGCCCGGCCCGGTGCTCGCGAACACCGGCCTCGACCGGCTGCGCTTCACCAAGCCGGTCAAGCCCGGCGACCGCATCCGCGTGGTGCTCACCTGCATGGCCAAGACGCCGCGCACGCCGGACCAGGGCGAGGTGCGCTGGGACGTGCAGGTGCTCGACCAGGCCGACGACGTCGTGGCGACCTACGAGCTGCTGACGATGGTGCGCGCGCGGTGAGCGGCCCGGTGCCGTGGTGGCAGGGCGCGGTCTTCTACCAGGTCTACCCGCGCAGCTTCTGCGACACGGACGGCGACGGCGTGGGCGACCTCGCCGGCGTCCGGCGGCACCTCGACCACCTGCAGTGGCTCGGCGTCGACGCCGTCTGGCTGTCGCCGTTCTTCCGCAGCCCGATGGCCGACTACGGCTACGACGTCAGCGACTACTGCGACGTCGACCCGCTCTTCGGCTCGCTCGAGGACCTCGACCGCCTCATCGCCGACCTGCACGCGCGCGGCATGCGCCTGATGGTCGACTGGGTGCCGAACCACACGAGCGACCAGCACCCGTGGTTCGTCGAGGCGAGGTCGAGCCGCGACAGCGCGAAGCGCGACTGGTACGTCTGGCGCGACGGCGACCCGTCGACGCCCCCGAACGGCTGGAAGGCCGCCTTCTCCCCCGACCAGCCGGCGTGGACGTGGGACGACGCCACCGCGCAGTGGTACCTGCACCTGTTCCTGCCGCAGCAGCCGGACCTCGACTGGTCGAACCCCGACGTCGTCGAGGCGATGCACGGCACGCTCCGCTTCTGGCTCGACCGCGGCGTCGACGGCTTCCGCATGGACGTCGTGCACCTCATCGGCAAGGGGTCGGACCTGCCCGACCTCGGCGCCGGTGCCGCCACGCCCGTGCTGTCGGTCGACGTCCCGCGCACGCACGAGCTCCTGCGCGGCATCCGCGCCGTGCTGGACGAGTACCCCGGCGAGCGCACGAGCGTCGGCGAGGTCTACCTGCTCGACCCGGCGCGCGTCGCCGACTACTACGGCGACGGCGACGAGCTGCACATGTCGTTCAACTTCCAGCCGCTGTGGTCGGCGTGGGACGCGGCGGTCTGGCGCGAGAACGTCGTGCGCACCGAGCGGGAGATCGCCGCCCGGGGCTGGCCGACGTGGGTGCTGTCGAACCACGACGTGCCGCGCCACCGCACCCGCTACGGCGGCTCGGAGGCGCGCGCCCGGGCCGCGGCCGTCCTGCTGCTCGGCCTGCGCGGCACGCCGTTCCTCTACCAGGGCGAGGAGCTCGGGCTGCTCGACGCCGTCGTCCCGCCGGAGCGGGTGCTCGACCCGGGCGGTCGCGACGGCTGCCGGGCCCCCGTGCCGTGGGACGCCGCGCCGGCGCACGGCTGGGTGCGCGAGGACAACTGGCTGCCGTGGCCGCCGGAGGCCGGTGCCCGGCACGCGCAGGCGCAGCGCGACGACCGGTCGTCGGTGGCCCGCCTGTACCGCAGGCTCCTGGCCGCCCGGCGCGCCTCCCCGGCGCTGCGGGTCGGCGAGCTCGCGCTGCGGGACGCCCCCGACGGCGTCCTGGCCTGGGACCGGACGGCCGGCGACGACCGCCGCACTGTCCTGGTCAGCATGACCTCGACCCCGGTGCAGGTCGCCGCCGACGGCGTCGTCGAGGTGTCGAGCGACGGCGCCGGCGAGGGCGCTCCCTTCTCCGGCCGGCTGGCCCCCGACACCGCCGTCGTCCTGCGCCCCTGAGAGCGCTCAGCGCCCGCCGGACCAGCTCCACGCGTAGGCGCCGTCGTCGGCAGCCGCGCCGCCCTCGCCGAGCTCGAGCGGCCGGAACGTGTCGACCATGACGGCCAGCTCGTCGAACGCCTCCGCGCCCAGGCTGCGCTCGACGGCGCCGGGCTGCGGTCCGTGCGAGTGGCCGCCGGGGTGCAGCGACACCGAGCCCTGCCCGATGCCGCTGCCCTTGCGCGCCTCGTAGTCGCCGCCGACGTAGAACATGACCTCGTCGCTGTCGACGTTGGAGTGGTAGTAGGGCACGGGCACCGCGAGCGGGTGGTAGTCGACCTTGCGCGGCACGAAGTTGCAGATGACGAACGAAGGCCCCTCGAACACCTGGTGCACCGGCGGCGGCTGGTGCACGCGGCCGGTGATCGGCTCGAAGTCAGCGATGTTGAACGCGTACGGGTAGAGGCAGCCGTCCCAGCCGACGACGTCGAACGGGTGGGTGGGGACGACGTGCACCGAGCCGGCCAGGCCCAGCGGGCCGCGTCCGCGGTGCTTGACGAGCACCTCGACCTCGCGCTCCTCGC
>DATMKB010000080.1:0-2823 GCA_035553635.1 Mycobacteriales bacterium | reverse complement strand
GGCCTGACCGCCCTCGCCGAGCGCCAGCGGGCGGAAGGTCTCCACCATGACGGCCAGCTCGTCGAAGAACTCGGCACCGAGCGAGCGCTCCACCGCGCCGGGCTGCGGGCCGTGGCTGTGCCCGCCCGGGTGCAGCGACACCGAGCCCTGCGCGATCCCGGATCCCTTGCGCGCCTCGTAGTTCCCGCCGCAGTAGAACATCACCTCGTCGGAGTCCACATTGGAGTGGTAGTACGGCACGGGCACCGACAGCGGGTGGTAGTCGACCTTGCGGGGCACGAAGTTGCAGATCACGAACCCGTTGCCCTCGAACACCTGGTGCACCGGCGGCGGCTGGTGCACGCGGCCGGTGATCGGCTCGAAGTCGGCGACGTTGAACGCGTACGGGTAGAGGCAGCCGTCCCAGCCGACGACGTCGAACGGGTGGGTGGGGACGACGTGCACCGAGCCGGCCAGGCCCAGCGGGCCGCGTCCGCGGTGCTTGACGAGCACCTCGACCTCGCGCTCCTCGCGCACCTCCGGCGCCGACGGCCCGCGCAGGTCGCGCTCGCAGTACGGCGCGTGCTCGAGGAACTGGCCGTAGCGCGACAGGTAGCGCCTGGGCGGTGCGATGTGGCCGTTGGCCTCGATGCAGTAGAGCCGCAGCGGCTCGCCACCGGTGGGCAACCAGCGGTGGGTGGTGGCGCGCGGCAGCACGACGTAGTCGCCCTGCCCGACCTCGAGGTGCCCGAAGGGCGTCTCGACCGTCGCCGCCCCGGCCTCGACGTAGACGCACTCGTCACCGGTGGCGTTGCGGTACAGCGGCGACGCCTCGCCGCAGACGGCGTAGGAGATGCGGACGTCGGCGTTCGCGAGCACGAGCCGGCGGCCCGTCACCGCGTCCGCCGCCGGCTGGGGGAACAGGTCGTGCAGCCTCAGGTGCCGCGGCAGCAGCGGCTCGTTCGGCGTCGTCGACAGGTCGGGCAGCTGCCACGGCCGGGCGTCGAGCACCGCCGACGGCACGCCCACGTGGTACAGCAGCGAGGAGTCGGAGGAGAACCCCTCCACCCCCACGAGCTCCTCGTAGTAGAGGCCGCCGTCGGGACGCCGGTGCTGGGTGTGCCGCTTGCGCGGGACGCTGCCGGCACTGCGGTAGTGGGCCATCAGGCCTCCCGGAAGGCCGCCGCCGCGGACAGGAAGAGGTCGTTCTCCTCCGGCAGGCCGGTGGTGACGCGCACGCCCTCGCCGGCGAACGGGCGCACGAGCACGCCGGCGTCGGCGCAGGACTGCGCGAACGCCGCGCTGCGCTCGCCCAGCGGGAGCCAGACGAAGTTGGCCTGCGACACCGGCACCTCGTAGCCGAGCTCGCGCAGTGCCGCTGCGACCCGGTCGCGCTCGGCCGCGGTGAGCCGGGCGCGGCGCAGCACCTCGTCCTGCTGCTGCAGCGCCGTGACGGCGGCCGCCTGCGCGAGGCCGCTGACGCTGAACGGCACCTGGCAGCTGCGCACGACCTTGACGAGGTCGGGCTGGCCGAGGCAGTAGCCGACGCGCAGGCCGGCGAGGCCGTACGCCTTGCTGAAGGTGCGGAGCACCGCGACGTTGGGGCGGTCGCCCAGGAGGTCGAAGGCGTCCGGGACCTGCTCCGGGTCGACGTACTCGCGGTACGCCTCGTCGACGACGAGCAGCACGTCGTCGGGGACGGCGTCGGCCAGGCGCACCATCTCTTCGCCCCCGACCGCGGTCGACGTCGGGTTGTTCGGGTTGCACAGCAGGACGACCCGGGTCCGATCGGTGACGGCGGCGGCCAGGGCGTCGACGTCGTGCACGTGCCCCTCGGTGAGCGGCACGCGCACCGCGGTGCCGCCGGCGACCGCCGTGACGATCGGGTAGGCCTCGAAGGCCCGCCAGCCGAAGACGACCTCGTCGCCGACCGAGGTCGTCGCGGTGACGAGCTGGCCGAGCACCTCGACGGACCCGGCACCGACCGCGACGCGGGACGGGTCGACGCCGTGGTGCTCGGCGAGGGCGGCGATCAGCGCCGTCGAACCCATGTCGGGGTAGCGCGAGGTGCCCTGGGCGGCCTCCGCGAGCAGCTCGCCGATGCCCGGCAGCAGGCCGTACGGCGTCTCGTTGCTCGCGAGCACCACGGCGCCCGGCGACTTGCGGCCGGGGACGTAGGCGGGCAGGGCGGCGAGGTCCGGGCGCACGCGGGCGCCGGCAGCGGAGGTGACCGTCATGGCTACAGGTTCCCGCGCCGCGCCTGCTCGCGCTCGATCGCCTCGAAGAGCGCCTTGAAGTTGCCGATGCCGAAGCCCAGGGAGCCGTGCCGCTCGATGAGCTCGTAGAACACCGTGGGCCGGTCCTGCACCGGCTTGGTGAAGATCTGCAGCAGGTAGCCGTCCTCGTCGCGGTCGACGAGGATCCGCCGCGCGCGCAGCTCCTCGATCGGCACGCGCACCTCGCCGACGCGGGCCGACAGCTCGTCGTCGTAGTAGCTGTCGGGCGTCTCGAGGAACTCGACGCCGCGGGCGCGCATCTCGTCGACGGTGCGCACGATGTCGTTGGTGGCGAGCGCGATGTGCTGCACGCCGGGGCCGCCGTAGAACTCGAGGTACTCGTCGATCTGCGACTTCCGCTTGCCGACGGCCGGCTCGTTGAGCGGGAACTTCACCTTGCGCTTGCCGTCGGCCACGACCTTGCTCATGAGCGCGGAGTACTCGGTGGCGATGTCGTCGCCGACGAACTCCTTCATGTTCGTGAAGCCCATGACGCGGTTGTAGAAGCCGACCCACTCGTCCATGGCGCCGAGCTCGACGTTGCCGACGACGTGGTCGACCGCCTGGA
>DATMKB010000079.1:0-2410 GCA_035553635.1 Mycobacteriales bacterium | reverse complement strand
ACGAGCCCGAAGCGGGCGAAGCGCAGCGCCTCCGCGGGACCCAGCGCCCGCAGCAGCCGGGCGGCGGGGCGCACCGGCGGGAACGGCGTGAACAGCGCGTCGAGCAGCGCCGGGCGCAGGTGCTCGAAGCGCTGCGCGAGCCGCAGCCAGGCGTCGCCGTCGCCGGCGCCGAACGCCTCGACCGACGCCGCGGTGACCGCCGGGTCGCGGTCGAGCAGCGCCGCGCTGCCGTCGGCGAAGGGGTGCGCCAGGACGTGCGGGGCGTGCCGCCAGCGCAGGCCGTGCGCCGCGAGGTCCATGCCGGCCAGCACCGGCGACGCGAGCCCGAGCGGGTAGAAGGCGCTGTAGAGGTCGGACAGGAAGCCCGGCGCGGTGACGTGGCCGCTGCGCACGCCGCCCCCGGGGGTCGGCTGCTCCTCGAGGACGAGGACGTCCCAGCCGGCGTCGGCCAGCACGTTGGCCGCGACGAGCCCGTTCGGCCCCGCGCCGACGACGACGGCGTCGGGCGCCGACGGGAGCCGGCTCACGCCGGCCGGCGCAGCAGGTCGTGCTCGACGAGGGCGGTGGGCAGCACGGCGCCCAGCACCTCGGCCCGGCTGACGTGCGCCTCCTCGCCGAAGGCGCGTACCAGCGCCTCGAGGCTGACCAGGCCGGCCCGCAGGACGCCGGTGGTGCCGGCCTTCTCCGCCGCGCGGTCGGGGTCGACGCTCTCGGCCGGCAGCAGGGCCGTGAGGTCGGCGGCCGCCGGGTCGTGGTGCGGCGCCTCGCGCAGGCAGGCGGTGAGCAGCCAGCGCGCGCCGCGCGGCCCGCCGGGCACGTCCTGCAGCAGGGCCGCCACCTGCGCCGGGCGCAGCGCCTGGTCGGGCTCCGGGTCGACCTCCGCGAGCACCTGCGCGGTGGCGCAGATGAACCCGTCGAGCAGGTCCGGGCCCTCGACGTCGTCCTCGAGCAGCGCGGCGAGCAGGTCGACGGCGGTCTCCCGGTCCAGGCCCTCGAGCAGCTCCGCGGTGACGGCGGCGGCCGCCGCGGCGGCCGGGGCCCGCAGCCAGGTGCCCGGGCCGACGCCGCCCCGCACGCGGGCGAAGCGGGCCAGCACCAGGCAGGCGGCCAGCGCGTCGGCGGCGCCGGCGGCGTCGAGCTCGTCCCCGCGCTCGACGCGGTCGACGAGGCGGCGGACCGCGCCGAGCGGGTCGGCGAGCCGGTCGGCGTGCCGGCCGGCCACCTCGACGGCGGCGCCGGCCAGCACGAGCGCGGTGGCGGCCAGCCAGGTGGCGCCGGGCGAGCCCTCGGCCACCACCCGGGGCGCGAGCGACGCCGCCAGCGACGGGTCGTCGCCGGCGGGCTCGTCGACCGCGGCGGCCAGCCGCACCCACAGGCGCGAGAGCCGGGCGAGCCCCGCGTCGTCGAGCATGTCGAGCCGGCGCAGCACCTCGTCGTCGGGCAGGCCGGCGCCCAGGGCCGAGCGGGCGAGCCGCGCGACGACGCTCACCGCGGCGCGCACGGTCTCCTCGCGGTCGCCGCCGTCGAGCAGGAACGACAGGACGACCTGCACCCGGTCGCCGTACGGCGTGCGCTCCACGACCGGCGGGAGGTCGGTCAGCAGCCGCAGCGCCTCGGTCTCGAACGGCCCGGTCTGCGCGAGCAGGGCCTCGCGGTCGGCGGCGGAGCTCAGCCGCACCGCCTCGACGAGCGCGGCGCACAGCAGCTCCGACAGCTGCACCGCGTACTCCTCGGGCGCGAGGTCGACGGCGCGCACCAGGCGCGTGGTGACGGTCTCGGCGTCGAGGTCGCCGCGGTAGTGCGCGAGGACGGCGTCGGCCAGGGTCTGCGCGGGCGAGCGGTCGACGGCGCGGTCGTGGGCGTCGTCGTGCAGGAGCCCCTCGAGGTCGTCGGCCAGCCACGGGGTGAGCCGGCCGCGCAGGGCCTCGACGAGGTCGGCGACCGGCAGCTGCAGCTCGGCGGCGAGCGCCTCGCAGTCGACGGCGCTGGCCCAGAACCCGGGCGGCGGCTCGCCGTCGACGACCGCGAGCAGGACCATCCGGCCCTCGTCGCCCGGCTGGCCGGGCAGCGCCGCGACGAACGGCGCCACCGGCAGCGACCAGGACAGCGACCGCCCGTCGGTGAGCACCCGCACCGTCAGCGTGCCCGCGCCCGCGCCGTCGGAGTGGACGTCGACGCGGGTGCCGGGGCCGTCGAGCTGCTCCCCGGCCCCGGGCGGCAGGAAGGTGTGCAGCACCACCGCGGGCTCCAGGGTGCTCGCCGCGTGCGCGTGCAGCACCGCGCCGGCGGCGCAGGCGTACACGGGAGGGGCGAGCTGCTCGGGTGCGGTCACGCCCCCATCCTCGCCGGTGCGGCCGCCGGGGGGTACGGCTCGGGGTCCGCGGGGGACAGCGCGGCGTCGTCCACAGCC
>DATMKB010000078.1:0-10649 GCA_035553635.1 Mycobacteriales bacterium | reverse complement strand
GCCCTGGCCGGCGTGGTCGCGGCGGGCGTCGCCCTGGGCGTGGCCGAGCTCGTCGCCGTGGCCTTCGGCCCGCGCACCTCGCCGATCATCGCGGTCGGCCAGGGCGTCATCCGGCTCACGCCGGAGCCGGTCAAGGAGTTCGCGATCGAGACGTTCGGCGAGGCCGACAAGATCGCGCTCCTGGTCGGCACGGGCGTCCTGCTCGTCCTGTTCGCGGTCGTCGTCGGCCTCGTCGCGGTCCGCCGCCTCGCGGCCGGCCTGGCCGGGGTGGCGCTGCTGGGCGGCGTCGGCGCCTTCGCGGCCGTGGTCGACCCCACCGGCAGCCTCGTCAGCGCCCTCCCGTCGCTCGTCGGCGGCCTGCTCGGCGCCGTCGCGCTCGTCGCGATGGTCCGGCCGCTGCAGGGCCGCAGCCCTCTGCCGTCGTCGTCCGCGCCGCCCGCTGACGGGCCCGCGCCCGGTCGCGCCCCGCTCGCAGGCGTGGACCGCGGCGGCGCGGGCACCGACCGGCGCACCTTCCTCATCTCGACCGGCGCAGCGGCCGGCGTCGCCGTCGCCACCGGCGCGGCGGGGCGCACCCTGCTCAGCCGCCGGTTCGACGTCGCCGCCGCCCGCGCCGACGTCGTCCTCCCGCCGCCCGCCGTCCCGGCGCCCCCGCTGCCCGCCGGCGTCTCGCTCGAGGTCCCCGGGATCACCCCGTGGCTGACCCCGGACGCCGAGTTCTACCGCGTCGACACCGCGCTGGTGCTGCCGCAGGTCGACCCGGACTCGTGGTCGCTGCGCATCACCGGCCGGGTCGGGCGCGAGCGCACCTACACCTACGAGGAGCTCCTCGAGCGCGACCTCGTCGAGCGCCACATCACGCTGACCTGCGTCTCGAACGAGGTCGGCGGCGGGCTGGCCGGCAACGGCCGTTGGCTCGGCGTCCCGCTCGCCGAGCTGCTCGAGGAGGCCGAGGTCGAGGACGGCGCCACGCAGCTCGTCAGCCGGTCCGTCGACGGGATGACCATCGGCACGCCGACCCGGGTGGCGCGCGAGACCGACGGCGCCATGATCGCCCTGGCCCTCAACGGCGAGCCGCTGTCCGTCGAGCGCGGGTTCCCGGCCCGCATGATCGTCCCCGGCCTCTACGGCTACGTCTCGGCGTGCAAGTGGATCACCGAGATCGAGGCGACGACGTTCGACGACTTCGACGTCTACTGGGTCCGTCGCGACTGGGCGCAGGAGGCGCCCATCAAGACGGCCTCCCGCATCGACACCCCGCGGCCCTTCGCCCGGCTGCAGGCCGGCCAGCCCGTCGCCGTCGCCGGCGTCGCCTGGGCGCAGACGCGCGGCATCTCCAAGGTCGAGGTCCGCATCGGCGACGGCCCCTGGGAGGAGGCGCGCCTCGCGGCCGCCGCCAACGAGGACACCTGGCGCCAGTGGGTCTACGAGTGGACGCCCGACGCCCCCGGCCGCGCCGACATCGTCGTGCGCGCCACCGACGGCGACGGCGTCCTGCAGACCGAGGAGCGCGTCCCGATCTTCCCCGACGGCTCGTCGGGGTGGCACACCACCGTCGTGCAGGTCGCATGACGGTCCCCGCCCGGCGCTGACCGCGCCGAGCTCCCCCAGTCCCGTTCGCGGCGCCCCTGCCCCGAGCGCGCCGGCTCCCCGCCGGCACCACCACAGAAGGAGATCCGACAGGTGAAGACCTCTCGCCCCACCCGCCTGATGGCCCTGCCGGCCGCCGCCCTGCTCGCCCTCGGCCTCGCCGCCTGCGGCAGCGACGACGACACCGCGGCCGACAGCGGCTCGACGCCGGCCCCGGCCGCCACCTCGACCGACAGCATGGACAGCGGCAGCACCGAGACCGCCAGCGGCGAGTTCGGCGCCGCCTGCTCCGCCGTCCCCGCCGACGGCGAGGGCTCGTTCTCCGGCATGTCCGACGACCCGGTCGCGACCGCCGCGTCGAACAACCCGGTCCTGTCCACGCTGGTCCAGGCCGTCCAGGCCGCCGGTCTCGTCGACACCCTGAACAACGCCGAGAACATCACGGTCTTCGCGCCGACCAACGACGCGTTCGCCGCGATCCCCGAGGCCGACCTGCAGGCCGTCCTCGCCGACCAGGAGCTCCTGACCTCGATCCTCACCTACCACGTCGTGGGCGAGACCATCGAGCCCGAGCAGCTCGAGAACGGCTCGTTCACCACGCTCCAGGGCGCCACCCTGGAGACCTCGGGCTCCGGCGAGAGCTTCACCACCGGCCCGCAGGACGCGCAGATCGTCTGCGGCAACGTCATGACCGCCAACGCGCGCGTCTACATCATCGACACCGTCATGATGCCGCCGTCGGCCTAGTCGCCACGCGCACGACCGGTCAGGGCCGGGCGGGGAGCTCCCCCGCCCGGCCCTGCCGCGTCCGGGGCCGGTGCGCCACACTCGGCGCGTGATCTGCGAGCCGTGCCGCGAGGCCGAGCACGACGCGTGCCCGGGCGGCAGCTGGTGCGACTGCCAGCACCGGCCGCCGCAGCCGGTCGAGCCGGCGACGGGGCCGCCCGGCGAGTGACCGGGGACTCCCGGGAGAAGTGCCCGCCGGGCGAGTAGGTCGCCGGGGACCGGGGGTAGGACCGCGGGAGCCGGCGCGGGCCCGACGGGCCGGCGCCCGACCGTCCCGCCGCACACCCCGGAGGCACCGTGGAGCTGTCCGACCTGACCCCCGTCCTGACCGCGCAGGGGCCGTTCGTCACGGTGCACGTCGGCGCCGAGAGCGCCGTGGAGCAGGCCGCCGACCGGTACGACCTCGTCTGGCGCAACGTCGAGAAGCGCCTCGGCGAGCTCGGCGTCCCGGCCGAGGTCGTCGAGGCCGTCCTGTCGGCCCGCGGCGAGCACAGCGACGGCGACGCCCGCCTCGTCATCGCCGGCCTGTCCGAGGGCCGCGTCCTGCTCAGCGAGCCGGTGGCCACCCGCCCGCCGGTCGACGTCGTCGAGGTGCGGCCGCTCGCGCACGTGCTGCCGCTGATCTCCGACGTCACCGCGCGCGTGCCGCACGTCGTCGTCACCGCCGACCGCACGGGCGCCGACGTCACGGCCTACTTCGACACGCAGAAGGTCGCCCACGAGGTGACGGTCAAGGGCCGCACCCTCCACCTGAAGAAGGTGCAGGGCGGCGGCTGGGCGCACCACCGGTACCAGCACCGCAGCGAGAACCAGTGGAAGGAGAACGGCGAGGACATCGCCGACACCGCCCAGCAGCTCGCCGCGCAGGTCGAGGCCGAGCTCATCATCGGCGTCGGCGACGAGCGCGAGGTCAGCCTGGTGCAGAAGGCGCTCCCGCCGCAGTGGGCGGACAAGTACGTCGTCGTGCCCGGCGGCCGGGGCGAGGGCGGTGAGGACTTCAACGACCAGCGCGCCCGCGACGCCGTCGCCCTGCACGTCGCCCACGACACGCTGCAGCTGCTCGAGGAGTTCGCGCAGGAGCGCGGCCAGGTCAAGCGGGCGTGCGACGGGCTCGAGGACGTCGTCCACGCGCTGCGCAAGGCGCAGGTCGAGAGCCTGCTGCTCACCACCGAGCTGACCCGGGCGGGTCAGGACGGCCCGGTGCTCTTCTGGTCGGAGGAGCCGACGGTGCTCGGCCTCACCGCCGACGAGGTCACCGGCCTCGGCGCCGCGAGCGCGAGCGAGGGGCCGGCCGTCGACGTGCTCGTCCGGGCGGCCGTCGCCACGGGCGCGCAGGTCTTCGTGGTGCCCCACGAGCCGGCCACCGCCCCGAACGGCGGCGTGGGCGCTGTGCTGCGCTACGCCGACGACGACAACGCGGCAGCGCGCGCGTGACGCGGGTCTGGCCGGGGTCCGGCTACCCGCTCGGCGCCACCTACGACGGCAGCGGCACCAACTTCGCCCTCTTCAGCGAGGTCGCCGAGCGCGTCGAGCTGTGCCTGTTCGACGACGAGGGCAACGAGACGCGCGTCGACCTCCCCGAGCGCGACGCGTTCGTCTGGCACGGCTACCTCCCGGGCGTCGGCCCGGGGCAGCGCTACGGCTACCGCGTGCACGGGCCCTACGACCCCGCGAACGGGCACCGCTGCAACCCGTCGAAGCTGCTGCTGGACCCCTACGCCAAGGCGGTCGAGGGCGAGATCGACTGGGACCAGGCCTGCTTCAGCTACACCTGGGGCGAGGAGGACTCGTTCAACGACGACGACTCCGCGCCGCACATGAGCAAGTCGGTCGTCATCAGCCCGTTCTTCGACTGGGACAACGACCGGCACCCGCGCACGCCCTACAACGAGACGGTCGTCTACGAGGCGCACGTCAAGGGCCTGACGATGACCCACCCCGGCATCCCCGAGGACGTCCGCGGCACCTACGCGGCGCTCGCGCACCCGGTGATGGTCGAGCACTACAAGAAGCTCGGCATCACCGCGGTGGAGCTCATGCCGGTGCACCAGTTCGTGCACGACAGCCACCTCGTCGACCGCGGGCTGCGCAACTACTGGGGCTACAACACCATCGGCTTCTTCGCCCCGCACAACGACTACTGCTCCTCGGGCCAGCGCGGCCAGCAGGTGCAGGAGTTCAAGGCGATGGTCAAGGCGCTGCACGCCGAGGGCATCGAGGTCATCCTCGACGTCGTCTACAACCACACGGCCGAGGGCAACCACATGGGCCCGACGCTGAGCTTCCGCGGCATCGACAACGCGGCGTACTACCGGCTCGTCGAGGGCGACGAGAAGCACTACTACGACACCACGGGCACCGGCAACACGCTGCTCATGAAGCACCCGCACGTGCTCCAGCTGATCATGGACTCGCTGCGGTACTGGGTCGAGGAGATGCACGTCGACGGGTTCCGGTTCGACCTCGCGTCGAGCCTGGCCCGCCAGTTCCACGAGGTCGACCGCCTGTCGGCGTTCTTCGACCTCGTGCAGCAGGACCCGGTCGTCAGCCAGGCCAAGCTCATCGCCGAGCCCTGGGACGTCGGCGAGGGCGGCTACAACGTCGGCGGCTTCCCGCCGCTGTGGACCGAGTGGAACGGCAAGTACCGCGACGTCATGCGCGACTACTGGCGCGGCGAGCCGGAGACGCTGGCGGAGTTCGCCTCCCGGCTCACCGGAAGCGCCGACCTGTACGAGCACGACGGGCGCCGGCCGTTCGCGAGCATCAACTTCGTCACCGCCCACGACGGCTTCACGCTGCACGACCTCGTCTCGTACAACGAGAAGCACAACGAGGCCAACGGCGAGGGCGGCAACGACGGCGAGAGCCACAACAGCAGCTGGAACTGCGGCGTCGAGGGCGAGACCGACGACCTCGAGGTGGTCGCGCTGCGCGAGCAGCAGAAGCGCAACTTCCTCACCACGCTGTTCCTCAGCCAGGGCGTGCCGATGCTGCTGCACGGCGACGAGCTGGGCCGCACGCAGGGCGGCAACAACAACGTCTACGCCCAGGACAACGAGATCGCCTGGGTCGACTGGGAGCGGGCCAAGGAGTTCGAGGTCCTCACCGAGTTCACGGCGCAGCTCGCGCAGCTGCGCCGCGAGCACCCGGTCTTCCGGCGTCGCCGCTTCTTCTCGGGCCGCGAGGACATCGGCTGGTACACGCCGGCCGGCGAGCCGATGGGCGACGACGACTGGGACAGCGGCTACGCCAAGTCGCTGCTCGTCTTCCTCAACGGCGACGCCATCCGCGAGCCCGACGAGCGCGGCGAGCCCGTCACCGACGACTCCTTCCTGCTGCTGTTCAACGCCCACCACGAGGTCCTGCAGTGCACGCTGCCCGACACCGGCGCCGGCGAGCGCTGGTCGGTGGCCGTCGACACCTCGGCGCCCATGCGCGACGAGGCGGAGGCCCGCACGTTCAAGACCGGCGAGCCGGTCGACGTCGAGGCCCGGTCCGTGCTGGTGCTGCGGAAGGTGTTCTAGGCGTGACGGCGCACCTGCCGGCACCGGGCAAGCCGGTGCCGGTCTCGACCTACCGCGTCCAGCTCCGCCCGCCGGCGCCCGACGGCTCGCACCCCGGCTTCGGCTTCGACGACGCCGCCGCCGTCGTGCCGTACCTGGCCCGCCTCGGCGTCACGCACCTGTACTGCTCGCCGTACCTGCAGGCAGCGCCCGGGTCCGCGCACGGCTACGACGTCGTCGACCACTCGCGGCTCAACGCCGAGCTCGGCGGGCAGGAGGCCTTCGACCGGATGGTCGCCGCCTGCCGCGAGGCCGGCCTCGGCATCGTGCTCGACGTCGTGCCGAACCACGTCGCGGTCAGCGAGCCCGAGTCGCAGAACCCGGCGTGGTGGTCGCTGCTGCGCGACGGCCGCGAGGGCCCGCACGCCGCCTGGTTCGACGTCGACTGGGACAGCGCCGACAACCCCGGCACGGTCCTCGTGCCCGTGCTCGGTGCCCCGCTCGGCGAGGTGCTCGACGAGCTCGAGCTGCTCGACGACCGCATCCGCTACTACGACCACGAGGTGCCGATCGCCCCCGGCACCCGGGTCGACGGCGACGTCCTCGCCACGCTGGAGCACCAGCACTACCGGCTCTGCCACTGGCGGGTCGCCGGCGAGGAGCTCAACTACCGGCGCTTCTTCGACGTGACGACGCTCGCCGGTGTGCGCGTGGAGGACCGGGCGGTCTTCGAGGAGTCCCACGCGGTCGTGCTGCAGCAGGTGCGCGACGGCGTCCTCGACGGCCTGCGCATCGACCATCCCGACGGCCTGGCCGACCCCGGCGGCTACCTCGACGACCTCGCCGAGGCCACCGGCGGCGCGTGGGTCGCCGTCGAGAAGATCCTCGAGCCGGGCGAGCAGCTGCCCGACGACTGGAAGACCGTCGGCACCACCGGCTACGACGCGATGAACCGCGTCCTGCACCTGCTCGTCGACCCCGCCGGCGAGCGGCCGCTCACCGACCTGTGGACGAGCACCACAGGAGACGCCTCCTCCTACGAGGAGGTCGTCGCGCGCACCAAGCGCCTCGTGCTGACCGACGTCCTGTCGGCCGAGGTCAACCGCCTCGTCGAGCTCGGGCTGCGGGTGTGCCGCACCGACCCGTCGCTGCGCGACACCACCCGCCGGGCGCTGCGGGAGGCGCTCGTCGAGGTGCTGGCCGAGTTCGACGTGTACCGCGCCTACCTGCCGCCCACCGGTCCCGCGGACGAGACCGCGCGCGAGCACGTGCACGCTGCCGTCGCGCGCGCGAGGCAGCGGCTGCCGCGCCGGGCCGAGACGGTCGACCTCGTCGGGCGGCTGGCGCTGGCGGAGGGCCCCGCCGGCCCGGCCGCGGAGGAGTTCGTCACCCGCTTCCAGCAGACCTGCGGCCCGGTCATGGCCAAGGGCGTCGAGGACACCGCGTTCTACCGCTACCTGCGGCTGTCGGCGCTCAACGAGGTCGGCGGCGACCCCGGCCGCTTCGGCCTGCCGGTGCGGGAGTTCCACGAGGCCTGCGCCGCGGCGCAGCGCGACTGGCCGCTGTCGATGACGGCGCTGTCGACCCACGACACCAAGCGCTCGGAGGACGTCCGGGCGCGCCTGGTCCTGCTGTCCGAGTGCGCGGTCGAGTGGGGCGAGGCCGTCACCGACCTCGTCGCGCTCGCCGCCCGCCACCGCTCCCCCGCCGGGCCCGACGCGGCCACGGAGCAGCTCGTGCTGCAGACGCTGGTCGGCGCCTGGCCGCTCGAGGCCGACCGCGCCGTCGCCTACGTCGAGAAGGCGACCCGGGAGGCCAAGGCCCGCACGTCGTGGACCGACCCCGACCCGGCGTTCGACGAGGCCGTCGCGTCGTACGTGCGCGCGCTCGTCGCCGACGCCGAGGTGGTGGCGCGCGTCGAGGCGCTCGTCGAGCGGCTGAGCGCCGCGTGGCGCACGGCGGTGCTCGCCCAGAAGGCCGTGCAGCTCACCATGCCGGGCGTCGCCGACGTCTACCAGGGCACCGAGCTCGCCGACCTGTCGCTCGTCGACCCCGACAACCGCCGGCCCGTCGACTGGGACCGCCGGCGCGCGCTGCTCGAGCAGCTCGACGGCGGCGCGCTCCCCGAGCCCGACGACGTCGACGCCGCCAAGCTGCTCGTCGTCTCCCGGGTCCTGCGGCTCCGCCGGGAGCACCCCGAGGCGTTCCTCGCCGAGGGCTCGTACGAGCCGCTCGACGCCGGGCAGCGGGCGGTCGCCTTCGCCCGCGGCGGACGCGTGGTGACGGTGGCCCCGGTGCGCGCCGTCGACGTGCAGCGCCGCGGCTGGGGCGACGACGCGGTGGAGCTGCCCCCCGGCCGCTGGGCCGACGCGCTCACCGGCGCCGCCCGCGAGGGCCGGGTGCCGCTCGCCGACCTGCTCGCCGACCTCCCGGTCGCCGTGCTGCGCAAGGAGGACGCGTGACGACGCTGAGCGTGTGGGCGCCGAAGCCGGAGCGGGTGGACGTCCAGCTCGGCGACGAGCGGCGCCCGATGCAGCGGGGCGAGGGCGGCTGGTGGTCGGTCGACCTCGCGCCGTCGCAGGAGCCGGTCGACTACGCCTTCGTCCTCGACGGCGGCGACCCGCGACCCGACCCGCGCTCGATGCACCAGCCGCACGGCGTGCACGGCCCGTCGCGGCTGGTCGACCACAGCGCGTTCCCCTGGACCGACGCGCTCTGGCGCGGCCTGCCGCTGGCCGGGGCCGTGCTCTACGAGATGCACGTCGGCACCTTCACGCCGGGCGGCACCTTCGACAGCGCGGTCGAGCGCCTCGACCACCTCGTCGAGCTCGGCGTGGACGCCGTCGAGCTGCTCCCCTGCAACGCCTTCGCCGGCGAGCGAGGCTGGGGCTACGACGGCGTCGCCTGGTACGCGGTGCACCACCCGTACGGCGGCCCGGACGGGCTCAAGCGCTTCGTCGACGCCTGCCACGCGCGCGGGCTCGGCGTCGTCATGGACGTCGTCTACAACCACCTCGGGCCGGCCGGGAACTACCTGCCGGAGTTCGGCCCGTACCTCACCGAGGCGCACACGACGCCGTGGGGCCCGGCCGTCAACCTCGACATGCCCGGCTCCGACGAGGTGCGCCGCTACGTCCTCGACAACGTGCGGATGTGGCTGCGCGACTACCACGTCGACGGCCTGCGGCTCGACGCCGTGCACGCCCTCGTCGACGAGCGCGCGACGCACCTGCTCGAGGAGATGGCGGTGGAGGTCGAGGCGCTGTCGGCCGAGCTGCGCAAGCCGCTGTTCCTCGTCGCCGAGAGCGACCTCAACGACGCGCGCACGGTCATGTCGCGCGAGGCAGGCGGGCGCGGGCTCCAGGGCCAGTGGGCCGACGACGTCCACCACGCGCTGCACGTCGCGCTGACCGGCGAGACGAGCGGCTACTACGCCGACTTCGCCGGCCTCGACGTCCTCGCCAAGGTGCTGACCGGGGTCTTCCTGCACGACGGCACGTGGTCGTCGTTCCGCGGTCGCGCGCACGGCCGGCCGGTGCCGCCCACCGTGCCGGGGCACCGCTTCGTCACCTACCTGCAGGACCACGACCAGGTGGGCAACCGCGCCACCGGCGACCGGCTCTCGATGACCCTCTCGGAGGGGCGCCTGCGGTGCGGCGCCGCGCTGCTGCTCACCTCGCCCTTCACGCCGATGCTGTGGATGGGCGAGGAGTGGGGCGCGCGCACGCCGTGGCAGTTCTTCTCCGACCACGAGGGCGAGCTCGGCGAGGCCGTCCGCCAGGGCCGGCGCGCGGAGTTCGCCAGCCACGGCTGGTCCGCCCTTCCTGACGGCTCGGACGTGCCCGACCCCCAGTCCGAGCAGACCTTCCGCGACTCCACGCTGGACTGGTCCGAGCTCGACGACGAGCGGTCGCAGCGGCTGCTCACCTGGTACCGCGACCTCCTCGCCCTCCGGCGCAGCCGGCCCGAGCTCACCGACGGCCGGCGCGACCGCGTCGAGGTCGAGCACGGCGACGACTGGGTGGTGGTGCGCCGGGGCAGCGTCGTCACCGCGGTCAACCTGGGCGCCGAGCGGCGCGCCCTCCCGCTGCCCGGCGCTCCGCGCGACGTCCTGCTGGCCAGCGCACCCGGCTTCGTCTTCGCGGACGGCTGCGTGGAGACCGACGGCGAGACGGCGGTCGTCCTCGAGCTGGCCTGACGCGCCGCCGCACACAGCGGCCCGCCGCGCAGGGCGCGGCGGGCCGTGGCGTGCGGGGGCGCTACTGGCTGATCGACTCGACGGTGTCGCCGGTGACGCCGTCCTGGCCCGAGCGGGCGAGGTCGGCCTGGGCGACCATGCCGACGAGCTTGTGCCCGTCGACGACCGGCAGGCGGCGCACCTGGTACTGCGACATGGTGCGGGCGATCTCCTCGACCGGGTCGTCGGCGCCGATGGTGACGACCTCGGCCTGGTCCTTCGTCAGGTCGATGACGGTGGTGGTGGCGGGGTCCTTGCCGGCCGCGAGCACCTTCACGACGATGTCGCGGTCGGTGACCATCCCGGTGAGCTTCTCGCCCTCGCAGACGGGCAGCGCGCCGTAGTCCTCGGCGGCGAGCTTCTTCGCGGCCTCGAGCACCGTGGTGGAGCCCTCGAGGTAGTCGGCGCCGCTGGTCATGATGTCGCGTGCGGTGGTCATGCGGAGTCCTCTCGACGTGCGGTCGGGGTCTGCACCCGGCCTTCCCGTCGTGTGCCGACCCTCACCTCGCGGCGCCGCCAGGAGTGCCTGACCC
>DATMKB010000077.1:0-4817 GCA_035553635.1 Mycobacteriales bacterium | reverse complement strand
GCGTTACGGTGGATCGTGACGATCGCACCCGACGGCAGGAAGATGCTGCGCCTCGAGGTGCGCAACGCGCAGACGCCGATCGAGAAGAAGCCGTCCTGGATCAAGACGCGCGCGGTGATGGGCCCGGAGTACACCGAGCTCAAGGCGCTGGTGCGCCGCGAGGGGCTGCACACCGTCTGCGAGGAGGCGGCCTGCCCCAACATCTACGAGTGCTGGGAGGACCGCGAGGCCACCTTCCTCATCGGCGGCGACCAGTGCACGCGGCGGTGCGACTTCTGCAACATCGACACCGGCAAGCCGGCGGCGTACGACGTCGACGAGCCCCGCCGCGTCGCCGAGCAGGTGGCCACGATGGGGCTGCGCTACGCCACCATCACCGGCGTCGCCCGCGACGACCTGCCCGACGGCGGCGCCTGGCTCTACGCCGAGACGGTCCGCCAGGTCCACGCCGCCCTCGACGGCGTCAAGGTCGAGCTGCTCGTCCCCGACTTCGACCGGGACACGGCCCAGCTGGCCGAGGTGTTCTCCAGCCGCCCCGAGGTGCTCGCGCACAACGTCGAGACCGTGCCGCGCATCTTCCGCCGCATCCGCCCGGGCTTCCGCTACGAGCGCTCCCTCGGCGTCCTCACCGACGCCCGCGACGCCGGCCTGGTCACCAAGAGCAACCTCATCCTCGGGATGGGCGAGACGCGCGAGGAGGTCAGTGAGGCGCTGCAGGACCTGCACGACGCCGGCTGCGACCTCGTCACCATCACCCAGTACCTGCGGCCCTCCCCCCGGCACCACCCCGTCGAGCGGTGGGTGAAGCCGGAGGAGTTCGTCGAGCTGCGCGAGGAGGCCGAGGAGATCGGCTTCGCCGGCGTCATGAGCGGCCCGCTCGTGCGCTCCTCGTACCGCGCCGGCCGGCTGTACGAGCAGGCGCTCGCCCGCCGCGCCTCGGCCTGAGGCGCCTCGGCCCGAGCGGAACGCGACCGACCCCTCGGCGCCCCGCGCTGTTCACGGCGGCGTCACACCGGCTGTCCACGCTGGGCCTCCCCGCCCCGAGGAGGACGCCGTGACCCGACCGCTCGTGCGCGCCCTGCAGGCCGCCGTCCTCGCCCTCGCTCCGCACGGCGGCCAGCACGCCGCGCGGCGCAACGCCTGGGCCGGCATGTCCACCGACGCCGCCCGGGCACGGGCCCGGCGCGAGGCGGACGCCGCTGTCGCCGCCGCCCTGCTGCGGGCGTCCCGGCCGGAGCGCGCCGCCCGCTGACCCCTGGCGTGCCGGCCCCGGGCCGGGGCGCTTAGCCTCCGCCCATGGTGGAGCCCGTCTACACGCCCGTCGTCGGCCTGGCCCGCGCCGTCTTCCGCGGGCTCGGCCTGCGCTTCACGCTGCAGGGCGAGGACCACGTGCCGGCCTCGGGCGGCGCCGTCATGGCGATCAACCACGTCGGCTACCTCGACTTCACCTTCGCCGGCCTGGCCGCCCGCAAGAACCGGCGGCTGGTGCGCTTCATGGCGAAGAAGGAGGTCTTCGACCACAAGGTGGCCGGGCCCCTCATGCGCGGGATGAAGCACATCCCGGTCGACCGGGTGGGCGCGGCCGCCGACTCCTACCAGGCCGCCGTGGCGGCGCTCTCGCGCGGCGAGATCGTCGGCGTCTTCCCGGAGGCCACGATCTCGCAGAGCTTCGAGCTCAAGGAGTTCAAGACCGGCGCCGCCCGCATGGCGATGGAGGCCGGCGTCCCCCTCCTGCCGACGGTCGTGTGGGGCAGCCAGCGCGTGTTCACGAAGAACCGCCCGAAGGACCTGACGCGCGGCACCCCCATCACCGTCTCGGTCGGCGAGGCGTTCCGCCCGGCCGCGGGCAGCGACCCGGTCGAGGTGACGGCGGAGCTCAAGCGGCGCATGCAGGCGCTGCTCGAGGACGCCCGCGCCAGCTACACCGGCACGCCCCGCACGCCGGACGACACCTGGTGGATCCCCGCGTCGATGGGCGGCACCGCGCCCACCCTCGAGCAGGCCGCCGCCCGCGACGCCGAGGAGCGCGCCGCCAAGGCCGCCCGCCGCGCGGCCCGCGACGCCGACCGGGGCTGACGCCGCCTACGATCGCTGCCCATGGCGCTGCTGCGACGCAAGAAGTCCGCGACGACCGGCCGCGGCGCCGGCGCGCAGAAGCCCAAGCCGCCCCGCGGCGCCCGCGCCAAGCAGATCCGCGCCGCCTGGACGATGACGCGCAAGGCCGACCCGCGCCTGCTCCCCCTCGTCCTGGCCGCCTTCCTCGGCCCGCTCCTGCTGCTCCTCGCGGTCGGTCTCGTCGTCGGGCCGCTGTGGTTCTGGCTGCCGATGGGCGTCATGGTCGCGCTGCTCGCCACGACCTTCGTCTTCGGCCGCCGGGTGCAGAAGGCCGCCTTCGCGGGCGTCGAGGGCCAGGCCGGCGCCGCCGCCGCGGTCCTGGGCTCGATCCGCGGCGACTGGCGCCTGACGGCGGCCGTCGGCGTCAACCGCGACCAGGAGCTGGTGCACCGCGTCCTCGGCCGGCCGGGCGTCGTGCTCGTCGCCGAGCCCGGCCCGGGCGGCACGCACCGCGGCACCCGCAACCTCATCGCCAACGAGAAGCGCCGCCTCACCCGCGTCATCGGCGACACGCCCGTCTACGAGGTGCTCGTCGGCGAGGACGAGGGCCAGGTGCCCCTGCGCGGCCTGGAGAAGCACTTCCTCAAGCTGCCGCGCAACATCAAGCCCCGACGGGTGAACGAGCTCGACGCGATGCTCAAGGCGCTGCCGTCGAACCCGCTGCCCATCCCGAAGGGCCCGCTGCCCAAGGGCGCGCGCATCCCCCGCGGCGGCAAGGTCCGCTAGCCCGTGCGCACCACCGCGGTGCGCGCGAACAGGTCGTGCAGGCCGCGGTTGTCGCGGTCGTAGACGACGGCGGGCACGAGCAGCACGAGCAGCGCCGTGCGCTTGGCCATCGGCACCAGGCCGGGCGGCCGGTCCGGGTCGGGCAGGTGCAGCATGCGCAGGCCCAGCAGGCGCATGCCGACCGTCGAGCCGGTGAGCGAGCCCAGCAGCAGGTACTGCAGGACGAAGACGCCGAGCGTCAGCAGCCCCCGCCGGCCGTCGACCGGGTCGCTGATGAAGACGGCGGCCACGAGCGCGGAGACGACGGAGTCGACGAGGTAGGCGCCGAGGCGCCGGCCCATCCCGGCCACCGAGCCCGGCCCCGCCGCCGGCAGCCCCAGCCGGACCCCGCGGGGCTCTGCCCCGTCCTGCTCGCTCATGATCGGCAGGCTAGCCTCGGCAGTGCCCGGCCGCCCGTCGCGCGCCGCCGGACGCCGGGCGGGGCGTAACCGGACCGAAACACACGGGACACCCGAGGGTCACGCCCCTCCAGCAGACTCGCCCTGTACCGCGAGGCGTCCCCCGGGCGCCGAGCCCCCGACACCCGGAGGACGTCCTTTGTTCACCAGCGCCGACGAGGTCCTGTCGTACATCGAGCAGGAGGGCGTCGAGATGGTCGACGTCCGCTTCTGCGACCTGCCCGGTGTCATGCAGCACTTCACCGTGCCGGCCGGCTCGTTCAGCCGCGACGTCTTCGAGGACGGCCTCGGCTTCGACGGCTCGTCGATCCGCGGGTTCCAGGAGATCCACGAGTCGGACATGCTGCTGCTGCCCGACCCCACCAGCGCGCAGCTCGACCCCTTCCGCACGCGCAAGACGCTCATCCTCAACTTCTTCATCCACGACCCGCTGACCGGTGAGGCCTACTCCCGCGACCCGCGCAACGTGGCCAAGAAGGCCGAGGCCTACCTCAAGGGCTCCGGCATCGCCGACACCGCCTTCTTCGGCGCCGAGGCCGAGTTCCACATCTTCGACAACGTGCAGTACGACTCGCAGCCGCAGGGCAGCTTCTACAAGATCGACGCGGCGTCGGCGGCCTGGAACACCGGCCGCGACGAGGTCGGCGGCAACCTGGGCTACAAGCCGCGCACCAAGGGCGGCTACTTCCCGGTGTCGCCGACCGACAAGTACGCCGACCTGCGCGACGAGATCGCGGTGCGCCTGGAGGCCGCCGGCATGACCGTCGAGCGCGGCCACCACGAGGTCGGCTCGGCCGGCCAGCAGGAGATCAACTACAAGTTCGACACCCTGCTGCGCGGCGCCGACCAGATGATGCTCTTCAAGTACATCGTCAAGAACACCGCGAACGAGTACGGCAAGACCGCGACCTTCATGCCGAAGCCGGTCATGGGCGACAACGGGTCGGGCATGCACTGCCACCAGTCGCTGTGGAAGGACGGCGCGCCGCTGTTCTACGACGAGGTCGGCTACGCCGGGCTCTCGGACACCGCGCGGTACTACATCGGCGGCCTGCTGCACCACGCGCCGTCGCTGCTCGCCTTCACCAACCCGACGATCAACAGCTACCACCGGTTGGTCCCGGGCTTCGAGGCGCCGGTCAACCTCGTCTACTCGCAGCGCAACCGGTCGGCCTGCATCCGCATCCCGATCACCGGCAACAACCCCAAGGCCAAGCGCCTGGAGTTCCGCTGCCCCGACCCGTCGAGCAACCCCTACCTCGCGTTCTCGGCGATGCTCATGGCCGGCCTCGACGGCATCCGCAACAAGATCGAGCCGCCGACGCCGGTCGACAAGGACCTCTACGAGCTCCCGCCGGACGAGCTCGCCGACGTCGCGCAGGTGCCCGCCTCGCTCGACGCCGTCCTCGACGCGCTCGAGGCCGACCACGAGTACCTGCTCGAGGGCGGGGTCTTCACCGAGGACCTCATCTCGACGTGGATCGCCTACAAGCGCGAGGTCGAGATCGACGCGATCCG
>DATMKB010000076.1:0-3469 GCA_035553635.1 Mycobacteriales bacterium | reverse complement strand
ATGGACATCGCCGTCGACAGCAGCTACGTCGCCGCGTCCACCACCATCTCGGTGCGCCGCGGCCAGCACGTCCTGCGCAAGCGGCTGCTCGGGCGCCCGGCCGACCAGACGCCGCAGCCGGCCTGGCTGCCGTGGCGGCTCAAGCGGCAGGCGTTCGAGCTGGCCGCCCGCCTCTCGGGCGACGCGTCGCAGTACGGGCTGCCCGTGCCCGACCACCGGCCGGGCGAGAGCCACCCGGTGCAGTCCGACCGGTTCCTCGACCGGCTCGCCGACGGCCGCATCGTCCCGCGGCCCGGCATCGCCCGTCTTGCCGGCGACCGCGTCGTGTTCACCGACGGCACCGAGTCGCTGGTCGACCTCATCGTCTGGTGCACCGGCTACAAGGTCACCTTCCCGTTCCTCGACCCGTCGCTGGTGAGCGCCCCCGACAACGAGCTGCCGCTGTTCCAGCGCGTCGTCCACCCCGATCTGCCGGGCCTGTTCTTCCTCGGCCTGCTGCAGCCGCTCGGCGCCGTCATGCCGCTGTCGGAGGCGCAGTCCGTCTGGGTGGCCGAGCTGCTCACCGGCCGCGCCGCCCTGCCGCCCGACGACGAGCTGCGCCGCCGCACCGCCGAGGACCACGCCCGGATGCGCCGCCGCTTCTACGCCTCGCCGCGGCACACGATGGAGGTCGACTTCGACGGCTACCTCCGCGACCTCGCCGCCGAGCGCGAGCGGGGCGCCGAGCGCCGTGCCCGCGGTGCGGCTCCCGTCGTCCCCGTCCCCGCCTGACCCGACCGCACCGACAGGAGCACTGCTGCATGGACGTCCTGCGCACCCCCGACGAGCTCTTCGCGGACCTCCCCGGGTTCCCGTACGCGCCGACGTACGTCGAGACCTCCGACGGCCTGCGCGTCGCGGTCGTCGACGAGGGACCGCGCGACGGGCAGGTCGTGCTGCTCCTGCACGGCGAGCCCACGTGGAGCTACCTGTACCGCAAGATGGTGCCCGGCCTGGTCGACGCCGGCTTCCGCGTCGTGGCGCCCGACCTCGTCGGCTTCGGCCGCAGCGACAAGCCGGCCGACGACGCCGCCTACACCTACGCCCGGCACGTCGAGTGGATGCGCTCGGCCCTGTTCGACGCGCTCGACCTGCAGGACGTCGTCCTGTTCTGCCAGGACTGGGGCGGTCTCATCGGGCTGCGCCTGGTCGCCGAGCACCCCGACCGCTTCCGGGCCGTGTGCGCGTCCAACACCGGCCTGCCCGACGGCTCCGTGCGGCTCGGCGAGAGCTGGCAGCAGTTCCGCGCGTTCGTCGACGCGACGCCGGACCTGCCCATCGGCTTCCTCGTCACGTCGGGCTGCCTGCACGGCCTGCCCGACGACGTCGCCGCCGCCTACGACGCGCCCTTCCCGGACGCGTCCTACAAGGGCGGCGCGCGCACCTTCCCGGGGCTCATCCCGCAGACCGAGGACGACCCGGCGACGCCGGACCAGCGCCGGGCGTGGGAGGTGCTCGAGCGGTTCGACAAGCCGTTCCTGTGCGCCTTCGCCGACCAGGACCCGATCACCGGCGGCGGCGACCGCCCGCTGCTCGCCCGGATCCCGGGCACGAAGGGCCAGCCGCACACCACCATCGGCCCGGCCAGCCACTTCGTGCAGGAGGACGCCGGCGAGCAGCTCGTCGAGGTGCTCGTCCCCTGGGTCCGCGGCCTGGGCTGATCGCCTGCCGGAGGCGCCCGGTCTCGGTACCGTCGTCCCCGATGTCCCGTCGTCCGCTCGCCGCGCTGCACGGCCTCGTGCTCCTCGCCGGCGTCCTCGTCGTGGGGACGTGGGAGGAGCCGGCCGCGTCCGTCGCCGAGCCGGCGGCGGCCGCCGCGGCGGTGTCCCCGTCGCCGTCGCCGGTCGAGGTGGTCGCGCAGCCCCAGGCGCCCGCGGTGGCGGCGCCGTCGCCGAGCCCCTCGCCGGCGCCTCCCTCGCCCGCCGCCGAGCCGCCGCCGGTCCCCCGCACCACGACGACCACCGCGCACGCCCCCTACGCGACGGTCGGCCCGGTGGTGCTGCACGCGCCCGGCGACGTCGTCGAGGTGGTGGGCTACCACCAGTCGAGCCACGACGGCGCCCAGCCGCTGCAGCCGGTCGAGGGCGCGCCGGTGCGCGCCGGCCTGCTCGAGACCCGCAACCGCGACACGCACCCGCAGGGCGCCACCGACGTCGTCGTCGACCCCGCGCGGGAGGTGCGCTCCCCCGTCACCGGACGCGTCGTGCGCGCCGGCGGCTACACGCTCTACTGCGACAACAGGGACGAGTTCCTCGTCGTCGAGCCCGACGTGCGGCCGGGCTGGGAGGTCAAGGTCCTGCACGTGGTGGGCCTGCGCGTGCGGGCCGGCGACCGGGTGGAGGCGGGCACCACCGTCGTCGCCGACGGCGCCCGGCCCCTGCCGTTCCGCTCGCAGGTCGACGACGTCACCGGCGAGCCGTCGTGGCCGCACGTGCACGTCGAGGTCGTGGACCCGAGCATCCCCGACCGGCCGGGCACCGGCGGAGGCTGCTGACGCACCGCCGGTGCCAGCGGAGGTCCGGCGGGTAGCGACGCGCTGTGCCCGACCTCGTGCTCGTCCTCGGACTGGCGCTGCTGCCGGCGGCCGCGAACCTCCTCGGAGGCGCCGCCGCGGAGGTCGTCCGCGTGTCCGACCGCGGGCTGAGCCTGGCCCTGCACCTGGCGGCCGGCATCGTGCTCGCCGTCGTCGGGCTCGAGCTCATGCCCGAGGCGCTGGCGGCCGACCCGCCCTGGCTGCCGCTCACGGCGTTCGTCGCGGGCGGCGCCGTCTTCATCGGCCTCGACCGGGCGGTCGGCCACGTGCAGGCCCGCATCGGCGGCGGCGAGCCGCAGGCGGGCGCGCTGGCCGTCTACGGCGGCGTGTCCGTGGACCTGCTGAGCGACGGCGTGATGATCGGCACGGGCGCCGTCATCGACCCGGCGCTCGGGCTGCTCCTCGCGCTCGGCCAGGTGCCGGCCGACGCACCCGAGGGCTTCGCCGCCGTGGCTGCGCTCCGGCGGGCCGGCGTCCCGCGCCGGCTGCGGACGGTGCTCGCCGCGTCGTTCGCCGTGCCGGTGCTCGTCGGGGCCGCGCTGGGGCACCTCGCCCTGCGGGACGCGCCCGAGGTGGTGACGCTGTGCGTGCTGGCGCTGACCGGCGGCGCGCTGACGGCCGTCGTCGTGGAGGAGATGGTGGGCGAGGCGCACGAGGGCGAGACCTCGCAGCTCGGGCCGCTGTTCCTCACCGCCGGCTTCGCGCTGTTCGCCGGGGTCTCGGCGGTGGCGGGACGCTGAGGTCCTGCCCCGGAGGGGGGACGAGCCGGCCTGTAAGCCGGGCAGCGGCCGTACACGCCTCTGACCTGCGGCGCTACCCCTCCGTGGCCCTGCCGTGGTCCTCAGAGGTCGTCCACAACCGCTCCAGCGACGCCCGCGCGCGGTCCCTGCTCTTGGG
>DATMKB010000075.1:0-5713 GCA_035553635.1 Mycobacteriales bacterium | reverse complement strand
AGCACCACGTGCGAGCCCTCGCCGACGTGCAGCGTGAGGCCGACCGAGACCTGCGAGGCGTAGCGGTCCTTGTGCGCGAGCGGCGCCGGGTCGGCGTCGGGCAGGTAGGCCTTGACGTGCCGCTCCGACAGCACGGTGCGGGCCGGGTCGAGCCCGGTGAGCGCGGCGATGACGTCGTGCACCTCGGCGCGCACGTCCATGCCCTCGGGGAAGGGCAGGACGAACTGCGTCTTCGCGCCGGCGATGGCGGCGCCCGTGATCGGGTCGGTCCCGGTCGCGAGGCGCGCGACGTGCTCCTGGGCGTACGCGAGGAACTCCTCGCTGAGCCCGTGCGGCACGTGCAGCCACCCCTGCTCGGCGAAGGTGCTGCGCAGCGCGGACGGGTCGAGGTCGAAGACCTTCACGGAGACTCCCGGCGGTCGGGCTGCCGGAGCAGCGCGTCGAGCAGGTCCCGGCACACGAGGACCGCCTCACTGTCCTCGGCAACCTGCCAGTGGTAGTGGAGGCCGGGGGTCGAGTTCACCTCGAGCACGACGGCCCCGCTCCCGGGGCGCTGCACCACCTCCACGGCGGCGAGCCGCAGCCCGAGCGCGCCGGCCGCGGCCGTGGCCACCCCTGCCAGCGCCCCGACGGCGCCGCGCTCGCCGGCCGTCTGAGCCGGGCCGGCCTGGTTGACGGCGGTCTTCACCGGCCAGACCGCGCCGGCGGGCGGGACGCCGTGCAGCCGGCGGCCGGCCCGGCGCAGCGTGGCGACGGCGTCGAGGTCGAGCGTCAGCGGCAGCAGCCCGGCCGCGCCGCCGGCCGCCGTGCGGCGCGCGTTCTCCGCGACCACGAGCTCGGCGACGGTGCTGCGGCCGTCGCCCACGACCTCCGGCGGCCGGCGGCGCACCGTGCCGAGGGGCCGGCCGTCGAGCACGAGCACCCGGGCCTCCTCGCCCTGCACCTGCTCCTCGACGACGACGTCGCCGCCCCAGCGCGCGGCGTACACGGCGGCCCGCACCAGCTCGTCCGGCGTGCCGACGCCGCACGTCACCGCGGTGCCGGCCCCCGTGCCGGCGGCGGGCTTCACCACGACGCGACCCGTCTCGGCGAGCAGCCGGCGGGCGGGGCCGAGGTCGGCCGTCGTGCAGCGGACCGCGCGGGGGACGGCGAGCCCGGCCCGCCGCAGCGCCTCGTGCGCGAGCTCGCGGTCGCCGGCCACCGCGAGCGCGACCGGGTCGTCGAGCGGCACGATCCCGTCGCGCACCTGCACCGAACGGCCCCCGCGGGTCAGCCGCAGCAGGCCGTGGCCGAGGTCCTCGAGCGCGGCGCCGGCCGCCCCGGCGGCGTCCTCCCAGGCCGTGCGGTACGCGCGCCGGCGGAGCCCGGGTCCGGGGGCGGCGGCGACCGCCTGCCGCGCCGCCCGGGCGCCCCGCGGCCCGAGCGCGGCCCGCAGCACCGCCTCGGAGGCGGCGTAGCGCAGCGGCCGGCCGCCGCGGGCCGACGCCGCGAGAGCGGCCCTCACGCGGCCGTCCGCGGACGGCGGCCGGCGCGCCCGAGCGCCCGCCGCGCCACCTGGGCGGCGTGCAGCGCGGACGGGCCGGGGTCGGTGAGGCGGAGCAGCGGCAGGCTCTGCCGCCCGCGCAGGCTGCGCGCCCACTCCCGGACCCCCAGCTCGCCGGCCGCCCGGTACTGCGCGAGCGCCCGCAGGTCCTGCAGCGGCAGCCACTGGTGCACCACGGCGTCGCGGGCCGGCGGCAGCGGGGCGGCCCGGCCGAGCGCACCCTGGTAGACGAGCTCGGGCAGGTCGACGCCGACGCGCCGGAACAGCTCGACGGCGGCCGTCAGGCGCACGTTGCACTCGATGAGCACGAGCGCGCCGTCGCGCGCGTCGCGCTTGAACTCCACGTTGGCGAGCCCGCGCAGCCCGCTGCCGACGACGAAGCGCCGCCCGGCCTCCCGGGCCTCCGGCACGTCGGCGGTGCGGTGGTAGGTACCGGAGCCGAAGTGCACGGGGTGCTGGCGCAGCTTGCGCTTGGTGACGTGCAGCAGCTCGCGGCCGGCGCCGTCGACGTAGCCGTAGTAGCTGCAGTAGGCGTCGTCGGGGCCGGGCACGACCTCGGTGAGCAGCAGCTCGGCGCCGGCGTCGAGGGCAGGCCCGAGCAGCGTGCGGACGGCGTCCGGGCCGGGGAGCACCCAGCCCTTGCCCGCCAGCCCGAGCCGGGCGAACTCCGACGGCGTGCGGGGCTTCGCGCCGCACGGCCAGCCGAGCGCGTCGCCGGCCTCGACCGCCTCCGCCACGGTGGTCACCGGCACGGTGCGCGGCCGGCGCACGCCCGCGGCGTCGGCCAGGGCGTAGGTGCGCTGCTTGTCGAGGGCGGCCAGCCAGAGCGCGTCGTCGCCCTCGGCGGGCCGGTGCCCGAGCGCCTCCAGCGCCGCCCGGGACCGGGCGACGAGGGCCACGCCGCGGTCGCCGCACGGCACCACCACCGACGGCGGCAGCGCGGCGAGCCGGCGCTCCCAGGCGGCCTCCGGCGGCTCGCCGTCGGCCAGCCGCAGCACCGTGGTGACGTGCCGCGAGGCGGCCGCAGGCACGAGCCCGGGCCGCTCCGGCAGGACGTGCACGTCACGCCCGCGGGACGCGGCGCTGCGGGCGGCGCTCACGACGTTGACGTCGCCGCCGAGCAGGACGACCGGCAGGTCGCTCACGGGGGCGGCAGCTCCGTGCCGGCCGCCCGCAGCACCTCGTCGACCCAGGCGTTGCTGAACTCCCCGCGGGCCACCGCCGCGACGTAGTCGGCCTCGCCCTCGGCGCGGGCGACGAGGCGCGCGAGCACGTCGGCGGCGTCGTCCTGCGGCACCACGGCGATGCCGTTGAGGTCGGCCACCACGACGTCGCCGCCGTGCACGACGATGCCGCCCAGGCTCACCGGGTAGCCGACCTCGCCGGGGCCCCGGTGCAGCGGCCCCACCGGCGTGACGCCGCGGGCGAACACCGGCAGGTCGCCGAGCGCGAGGATGCCCGGCAGGTCGCGCACGAGCCCGTCGACGACGAAGCCCGCGATGCCGCGGTGCCGCGCCTTGGTGCTGACGAGATCGCCGAGCACGGCCGTGGCGGTGTGCCCGCCGGCGTCGACGACGACGACGTCGCCCGGCTCGGCGAGGTCGAGCGCGGCGTGCACCATGAGGTTGTCGCCCGGGAAGACCTTGACCGTGCAGGCCGGGCCCACGAGCCGGGTCGCCTCCGGGGTGAGGCAGCGCAGGGCGGACGACACGCTGTAGAGCCGGTTCATGAGGTCGGAGACCGCCGGCGTCTCGAAGCCGCCCAGGCCCTCGACGACGTCGCGGTCGGGCCGCCGCTCCACCCGGCGCAGCCGCAGCCCGGGCCCCGGGTGCATCTCGGCGCTGCGGGGGCGGGCACGGCCGGCGTCGGTGCTCACGGAGGGTGACCCTAGGTGTCGTCGCCGCCGAGCGCGAGGAGCAGACGCCGCAGCGAGTCCAGGCGCTCGGGCGTCGCGGCGCCGTCGGCGACCGCGGCGTCGAGGCCGCAGCGCGGCTCGCCCTCGGCGTGCGTGCAGCCGGGCAGGCACGCCGTCGAGGCCTCGAGCAGGTCGGGGAAGGCGCGCAGGACGTCGTCGGGCGTCACGGCGCCCAGGCCGAACGAGCGCACGCCGGGGGTGTCGACCACGGTCCCGCCGCCGGGCAGCGCGAGCGCCACCGCCGACGACGACGTGTGCCGGCCCTTGCCCACGCCGCTCACCTCGCCGACCGCGCGCCCGGCGTCGGGCACGAGGGCGTTGACGAGCGTCGACTTGCCCACGCCGCTCTGCCCGAACAGCACGCTCGTGCGCCCGGCCAGCCGGGCGCGCAGCGGCTCGACGTCGTAGGCCTCGCCGTGCCGGCCCACCACCACCGCCTCGACGCCGAGCGGCGCGTAGAGCGCGAGCACCTCGTCCGGCGGGGCGAGGTCGCTCTTGGTCAGGCACAGCAGCGGCTCGAGGCCGCCGTCGTACGCCGCGACGAGGCACCGGTCGACCAGCCGCGGGCGGGGCGGCGGATCGGCCAGGGCGGTCACCACGACGAGCAGCTCGGCGTTCGCGACCACCGGGCGCTCGAGCGGGTCGGTGTCGTCGGGGGTGCGGCGCAGCAGCGAGGTGCGCTCGTGCACCCGCACGATGCGGGCGAGCGCGTCCGGGTCGCCCGACAGGTCGCCGACGGCGTCGACGCGGTCGCCCACCACCACGGCGCGCCGGCCGAGCTCGCGGGCGCGCACGGCGGAGACGTGGCGGCCCTGCACGCGCAGCCGGTACCGGCCGCGGTCGACGGTGACGACCTCGGCGGGCACGGCGTCGTCGTGCGCGGGGCGGAGCCGGCTGCGCGGCCGCGACCGCTTGCCGGGCCGGACCCGGACGTCGTCCTCGTCGAGCTCGCGGGGCACCCTCAGCCGCCCAGCAGGTCCCGCCAGGACCCGACGAAGTCGGGCACCGTCTTGCGGGTGGTGGCGACGTCGCGCACGAGCACGCCGTCGACGCCGAGGCCGAGCACCGCCCAGGCCATCGCGATGCGGTGGTCGTCGTAGCTGTCGAGCGCGGCGCCGGTGAGCGGGCGGGGCCGCACCTCGAGGCCGTCGTGGGTCTCGCGGACGTCGCCGCCCAGCCGCCCGATCTCGGTGGCGAGCGCCCGCAGCCGGTCGGTCTCCTGCAGCCGCAGGTGCGCGACACCGCGGAACCGGCTCGGGCCGTCGGCGAGCGCCGCGAGCGCGGTGAGCACGGGCGTGAGCTCGCCGGCGTCGCGCAGGTCGACGTCGACGCCGGTGAGCCGGTCGCCGGCGGCCACCGTGGTGCTCGTGGCGGTGCGGGTGACCCGGCCGCCCATGGCCGCCAGCACGTCGGGCAGGACGGCGCCGGGCTGGGTGGTGGTGGCCGGCCAGCCCTCGACGGTGACCTCGCCGCCCGCGACGAGCGGCGCCGCGAGGTAGGCGGCGGCCGTCGACAGGTCGGGCTCGACGACGACGTCGCGCGGCTGCAGGGCGCCGGGGGAGACGCGCCAGGTGCCGGGCTCGGCGTCGTCGACCTCCGCGCCGGCGGCGCGCAGCGCCTCGACGGTCATGGCCAGGTGCGGGGCGCTCGGCACCGGCGGGCCGTCGTGCCGCACGACCACCCCCTCGTCGTAGGCCGGGGCGGCGAGCAGCAGGCCGCTGACGAGCTGCGACGACTGCGAGGCGTCGAGCACGACCTCGCCGCCGGGCAGGGCTCCTCGGCCGCGCACCACCACGGGCAGGGCGTCGGTGCGGTCGAGGTCGGCGCCGAGCGCGGTCAGCGCGGCCAGCAGCGGGCCGAGCGGGCGCTCGCGCACCCGCGGGTCGCCGTCGAACCGGACCTCGCCGCGGCACAGCGCCGCCACCGGCGGCACGAACCGCGCGACGGTGCCGGCGTTGCCGACGTCGACCTGCACCGCGCCGACGTCGGCGCGGGGCCGGCCCGTGACGCGCCAGGCGCCGTCGGGCTCGTCGACGACGTCGGCGCCGAGGGTGCGCAGGGCGCCGGCCATGAGCTCGGTGTCGCGGCTGCGCAGCGGGGCCCGCACGACGGAGGTGCCGTCGGCGAGCGCGGCGAGGACGAGCAGCCGGTTCGTGACGCTCTTCGAGCCGGGCAGCACGAGCCGCGCGGACAGCGGGCCGCGGGCGCGCGGGGCGGGCCAGGGGTCCGGGACGTCCACGCGGTCAGCCTGCCAC
>DATMKB010000074.1:0-2224 GCA_035553635.1 Mycobacteriales bacterium | reverse complement strand
CTTCCCCCATGATCGCGAGCAAGGCGGCGCCGTCCTCGCCCGCGCCACGAGCGCGTTCTGCCGGCGCCGGTCGGCGAGGAAGGCCTCGTCGCGCCCGTGGACCGCGCGCCCGTCGTACTCGAGCGCCAGCCGGGCCTCCGGCAGCGCGAGGTCGAGGCGGGCGACCACGCCGCCACCCAGGTCGACGACGAGCTGGCTGACCGGCTGGAGGCCGGCGTCGACGAGGAGCAGCCGCAGACGCGTCTCCTGCGGCGACTCGGCGAGCCCGTCGGAGCGGCGCAGCGCCTCGTGCGCCCGCCGGACCCCCCGCAGACCCCGGTGGGCGGCCAGCTCGGCCGTCAGCTGCTCCCGCGTGGTGAGCCCGGCGTGCTGCACGGCGTCGGCGACGACGACCGCCTCCGTCGGCGGGAGCAGCCTCAGCAGGTCGGCCACCGCACGGACGGGGCGGAGGCTCCGCACGCCCCACGGCTGCAGGACGTGCTGGTCGCTGCGGGGCACGAGCGCCTCCCGCGCCCGCACGCCCTCCCGGCGCGGCACGACAGCGCCGCGCTCGACGACCACCTCGAGGTCCCGGTGCGCGGCCGGGAGGACGTCGACCCCGAGCAGCCACAGCAGCGAGCGGTCGGCGACCCAGCAGCGGTCGGGCAGCACCCGTCGTGCGGCCTGGGCGCGCACCTCCAGCCGGTCGGCCTCGCCCGCCGGGACGTAGGCCCCGTGCAGGACGCGGCGCCAGGCGCCTGCTCGCACGGCGGCGTCGAGGGCGCGGCGCGAGCCCAGCTGCGCGAGGAGCTCCTCGCGGAGCAGGACCCGGGACACACGGGCGAGCCTGCCGCTCCTGGCGGCGTCGGGCGCCCGGTGTCCACACCCCGCCGCTGATCATGGGGGAAGTGCCCGCGACACGCCGTGCGCGCGGGCACTCCTCCCATGATCAGCGGGGAGTCGGGGGCTAGGCGTCGTCGCCGTTGGCCGTCGTCTTCGAGATCTGCATGAGGAACTCGACGTTGTTGCGCGTCTTCTTCATCTTGTCGAGCAGCAGCTCGAGCGCCGCGCTGGTGTCGAGGGCGTGCAGCACCCGGCGGAGCTGGTGGACGATGCGCAGCTCCTCCGGCGCGAGCAGGATCTCCTCCTTGCGCGTGCCCGAGGCGTCGACGTCGATGGCCGGGAAGATGCGCTTGTCCGCCAGGCGCCGATCGAGCTTGAGCTCGGCGTTGCCGGTGCCCTTGAACTCCTCGAAGATCACGGTGTCCATCGCGGAGCCGGTCTCGACGAGCGCCGTCGCGAAGATCGTCAGCGACCCGCCGTTCTCGATGTTGCGGGCGGCCCCGAGGAACCGCTTCGGCGGGTACAGCGCCGCGGAGTCGACGCCGCCGGTGAGGATCCGGCCCGACGCCGGCGCGCCGAGGTTGTAGGCGCGGCCGAGCCGGGTGATCGAGTCCAGCAGCACGACGACGTCGTGACCCAGCTCGACGAGGCGCTTGGCGCGCTCGATGGAGAGCTCCGCGACCGTGATGTGGTCCGTCGGCGGGCGGTCGAAGGTCGAGGCGATGACCTCGCCCTTCACCGACCGCTGCATGTCGGTGACCTCCTCCGGCCGCTCGTCGACGAGGACGACCATGAGGTGGCACTCGGGGTTGTTCTTGGTGATCGCGTTGGCGATCGCCTGCATGACCATCGTCTTGCCGGCCTTGGGCGGGCTGACGATGAGCGCGCGCTGCCCCTTGCCCACCGGCATCACGAGGTCGATGACGCGCGTGGTGAGCAAGTTCGGCTCGGTCTCGAGCCGCAGCCGCTCCTGCGGGTAGAGCGGCGTCAGCTTCGTGAAGTCGGGGCGGGTGCGCGCCTCCTCCGGGTCCATGCCGTTGACGGTGTCGAGGCGGACCAGGGCGTTGTACTTCTGCTGGCGCTCGCCCTCGCGCTGCTGCCGGACGGCGCCGGTGATCGCGTCACCGCGGCGCAGGCCGTAGCGGCGGACCTGCTGCAGCGAGACGTAGACGTCGTTCGGCCCGGTGAGGTAGCCCGAGGTCCGGACGAAGCCGTAGTTGTCGAGGATGTCGAGGATGCCGCCGATCGGGATGAGGACGTCGTCCTCCCCGACCACGGGCTCCGGGTCGCCGAAGCGGTCGGGGCGGTTGCGCCCGCGCCCGCGGCCGCGCTCGCGGAACCGGCCGCGACGGCCGCCGCGCTCGTCGTCGAAGCGGTCGTCGCCGTCGCGCTCGCGGTCGTC
>DATMKB010000073.1:0-3047 GCA_035553635.1 Mycobacteriales bacterium | reverse complement strand
GCGGCCGGCTGGGTGGCCGACTACCACCCGTGCGAGTCGGTGCAGGAGGACTCCGAGGGCGGGCTGGTCGTGCGCATGCGCGTCGCCGACCCCGCCTGGGCCCGCCGGCTGGCGCTGCGGCTCGGCCCGCACGGCCGGGTGCTGAGCCCGGCGTCGCTCGCCGAGGAGGTCCGGCAGGAGGCTGCAGCGGCGCTGGCCGCGTACGGCGCCCCTGTCGGCTGATCCCCGCCGCTCCTGTCCACCCGTTCGTGTCCCGCTCCGCGGTTCAAGCACTCGGGCCCCACTGCCGAACGAGGGAGTGCCGCCTCGACCCGGCGGCCGACGAGAGGACTCGAGCGATGACGACCATCAAGGCGTCCTGCCCCAGCTGCGGGGAGGTCGAGCTCACCCCGGCCGACGTGGCGCTCATGGTCTGCAGCCACGCGCCGCTCTCGTACTACGCCTTCACCTGCCCGACCTGCCACGACGAGGTGCGCAAGCCCGCCGACGACCACGTCGTCTCGCTGCTCGTCAGCGGCGGCGTTCCGGCGACGGTCTGGGAGGTGCCGGCCGAGGCGCTCGAGCCCCGCACCGGCGGCGCGCTCACCTACGACGACCTGCTCGACTTCGCGCTCCAGCTCGCCGGCACGGACCTGCTCGCGCCGGTCGCCGCCGACCGCGTCACGTCCTGACCGCCTCCGCGGGCTAGCCTCCGGACGTGCCCTGGCTGCTCGTCGTCCTCCTGCTGGTGCTGGTCGTGCTCGGCTCGCTGGCCGCGCTGGGCCTGGCCCTGCTCGCCACGTGGCGCTCGGTGAAGGGCCTGACGGCCGACCTCGGGCGGGCCGCCGAGGTGACCGCCGACCCGGAGCTGCAGTCGCAGCTCGCCGCGCTGTCGGCACGGGCTCCCGAGCCGGAGCGGCGCCCCGCCCCGCTGTCCGCCGACGGCGCCGCCCTGGCCGCCCGGGTGCGCGGCGGCCGCTGAGGGGTCCGGCGTTCACCCGGCAGTCGCCTGCGAGCCGCCTGCCGGGACCGCACGGGGCCCCCTTCCGGCGTACGGTGGACCTCGACCGACCCGAGGGACCGGCACGACCGGTCCGCTGAAGGAGCGAACGCACCATGGGATTCCCCAGCGGCTGGGAGCTCGTCCTCGTCCTGCTCGTCATCCTGGTGCTCTTCGGCGCCAAGCGGCTGCCCGACAGCGCCCGCGCGCTCGGCCGGTCGATGCGCATCCTCAAGGCCGAGACCAAGGGCCTGCGCGACGACGACGCGCCCCAGCAGGGCAGCACGACGGTGACGGCCGAGCCGCTGCCGCCCGTGCAGCCCCAGCAGCCGTACCAGCAGCAGCCGTACCAGCAGCAGCCGGGCACCGCGCCGCAGGACCCGCAGCAGCAGCCCCGCCCGTAGGTGGCGCGCCTGCCCCTCGGCCGTCGCGGCGGACGGCCACGCTCGCCCGACGGCCGGATGAGCCTGGTCGACCACCTGCGCGAGCTGCGCTACCGGCTCGGCCTCAGCGCGCTGGCCGTCGTCGCGGCGATGGTCGTCGTCTTCGTGCTGTGGGAGCCGGTCTTCGAGTTCCTCAAGCAGCCCTACTGCGCGACGTCGGCCGGGAACGCCACCGACTGCGAGCTGTTCGCGCTCAGCGTCTTCGACCAGTTCCAGGTGCGCCTGCGGGTGGCGGCGCTCGGCGGCATCGTGCTCGCCGCGCCGGTCTGGCTCTACCAGCTGGGCGCCTTCATCACCCCGGCGCTGCACCGCAAGGAGAAGAAGTACGCGGCCGGCTTCCTGGCCGCCTCGCTCGTGCTCTTCGCCATCGGCACCGTCTTCGCCTACCTGACGATCTCGCAGGGGCTGGACTTCCTGCTGCGCATCGGCGGCGACGGCATCACGACGATCACCTCGGTGCAGGCCTACCTGAGCTTCGTGACGCTCTGCCTCATCGCGTTCGGCGTCGCGTTCGAGTTCCCGGTGGTGGTCACCTTCCTCAACATGGTCGGCGCGTTCCCGGTCGCCACCATGAAGAAGTGGCGCCGCGGCATGTACGTGGCGATCTTCGCGGCGTCGGCCATCATCACGCCGTCGCAGGACCCCTTCACGTTCACGATCATGGCCGTGCCGATCTGCGCGCTGTACGAGGTCTGCATCCTTCTCGCCCGGCTCCGCGAGCGCAGCGCCCGGCGGGCCCGCGCCGCCGACCCGGTCGCCTCGCTCGACGACGACGCCGTCTCCGACCTCGACACCACGCCCGCGCCGGTCGAGGAGGACGCACGTAGCCTGCGGGGGTGAGCAGCGCCGCGGACGACCTCGAGGCGACGCTGTCGCCCGCTGAGCGGTACGCGGCCTTCCGGCGCCGGCAGTCGGGGCCCCGGCTGGCGGAGTTCGAGAGCCACTACCCCTTCGGCCTCGACGCCTTCCAGCGGACGGCGTGCGCCGCGCTGGAGGCCGGCCGCGGCGTCCTCGTCGCGGCGCCCACCGGCGCGGGCAAGACCGTCGTCGGCGAGTTCGCGGTGCACCTCGCCCTCGCCGAGGGCGGCAAGTGCTTCTACACCACGCCGATCAAGGCGCTGTCGAACCAGAAGTTCGCCGACCTGCGGGAGCGCTACGGCGAGGACCGCGTCGGGCTGCTCACCGGCGACACCTCGATCAACGGCGACGCCGACGTCGTCGTCATGACCACCGAGGTCCTGCGCAACATGCTCTACGCCGGCAGCGACGCGCTGCGCGGGCTCTCGCACGTGGTCATGGACGAGGTGCACTACCTCGCCGACCGGTCGCGCGGCGCCGTGTGGGAGGAGGTGATCATCCACCTGCCCGACTCCGTCACGCTGACCTCGCTGTCGGCGACCGTGAGCAACGCCGAGGAGTTCGGCGAGTGGCTGGTCACCGTGCGGGGCGAGACCGAGGTGGTGGTCGAGGAGCACCGGCCGGTGCCGCTGTGGCAGCACGTCCTCGTGGGCACCCGGCTCTACGACCTGTTCACCGGCGACCCGGCGGCCGGCGAGGTGGAGCCGCAGCTGCTGCGGCTGGCCCGCGAGGAAGCCCGCTTCGTGCCCCGCGAGCGGGGCCGTGGC
>DATMKB010000072.1:0-8311 GCA_035553635.1 Mycobacteriales bacterium | reverse complement strand
GGTGTGCACGACGTGGATCTCGCCGACGCCGCCCTCCTCGTCCGTGCGGAGGAAGGAGTCGATGAGGGCGTCCGCGACCTGCCGGGCGTCCTCGTAGGTCGGCTGCTCGCTGAAGCCGGTCCAGCTCTGCTCGACGTGGCGGTTGCGGAACCGGTAGAAGCCCAGCCCCTTGCGCCCGACGACGAAGGGCACCGGCTCCTTGCCCTCCGACCGCAGCAGCTCCTCGAGCTGTGCGGCGGCCTTGAGCGCGTTGGCGTTGTAGCCGCCGGCCAGGCCGCGGTCGCTCGTGACGACGAGCACCGCAGCCCGCCGGTCCTCCGACTGCTCCTGGAGCAGCGGGTGGTCGAGCGACGAGGACTGCGACGCCAGGGCCGACAGCACGCGGGTGATCTGCCGCGCGTACGGCTGCGCGGCCTCGACCCGCTGCTGCGCCTTGACGATGCGCGAGGCCGCGATGAGCTCCATCGCGCGGGTGATCTTCTTCGTCGACTGCACCGACCGGATGCGGCGGCGGTAGACGCGGAGCTGGGCGCCCATGCGTCAGGCCCTCTTGACCTTCTTGATGGTCTCCTGGCCGCGGTCCTCGGCGTCCATGGCCTCCTCGGGCGCCTCGTTGACCAGGCTGGTGCCGTCGCTGGTCGTGAACTGGCGCTTGAAGGAGGCGACGGCCGTCTCGAGCTCGCTGACGACGTCGTCGCCGAGCTTCCCGGTCTGGACGATGGCCGTGTAGACGTTCGGGTGCGAGCGGCCGACGAAGTCGAGCAGCTCGGCCTCGAAGCGGCGGATGTCAGCGACCGGGACGTCGTCGAGGTGGCCGTTGGTGCCGGCCCAGATCGACACGACCTGCTTCTCGACCGGGAACGGCGAGTACTGCGGCTGCTTGAGCAGCTCGACCAGGCGGGCACCGCGCTCGAGCTGGGCCTTGGAGGCCTTGTCGAGGTCGGAGCCGAAGGCGGCGAACGCCTCGAGCTCGCGGTACTGCGCCAGGTCCAGGCGCAGGCGGCCGGAGACCGACTTCATCGCCTTGGTCTGGGCGGCGCCGCCGACGCGGGACACCGAGATGCCGACGTTGATGGCCGGGCGGACACCGGAGTTGAACAGGTCCGTCTCGAGGAAGATCTGGCCGTCGGTGATCGAGATGACGTTGGTGGGGATGAACGCCGAGACGTCGTTGCCCTTGGTCTCGATGATCGGCAGACCGGTCATGGAGCCGCCGCCGAGCTCGTCGGAGAGCTTCGCGCAGCGCTCGAGCAGGCGGCTGTGCAGGTAGAAGACGTCACCCGGGTAGGCCTCGCGGCCCGGCGGGCGGCGCAGCAGCAGCGAGATGGCGCGGTAGGCGTCGGCCTGCTTGCTCAGGTCGTCGAAGACGATGAGGACGTGCTGGCCCTGGTACATCCAGTGCTGGCCGATGGACGAGCCGGTGTACGGGGCGAGGTACTTGAAGCCGGCCGGCTGCGACGCGGGCGCCGCGACGACGGTCGTGTACTCCATCGCACCGGCGTCCTCGAGCCGGCCGACGAGCTCGGCGATCGTCGAGCCCTTCTGGCCGATCGCGACGTAGATGCACTTGACCTGCTTCTTCGGGTCGCCGCTCTTCCAGTTGTCGCGCTGGTTGATGATCGCGTCGAGCGCGACGGCGGTCTTTCCGGTCTGGCGGTCGCCGATGATGAGCTGGCGCTGGCCGCGGCCGATGGCGGTCATGGCGTCGACGGCCTTGATGCCGGTGGCGAGCGGCTCGTTGACCGGCTGGCGCTGGACGACGGTGGGGGCCTGCAGCTCCAGGATGCGGCGGGTCTCCGCCTGGATGGCGCCCTTGCCGTCGAGCGGCTGGCCGAGCGGGTCGACGACGCGGCCGAGGAAGCCGTCGCCGACCGGGACCGAGAGGATGTCGCCGGTGCGACGGACCGCCTGGCCCTCCTCGATGCCGGCGGGGTCGCCGAGGATGACGGCGCCGACCTCGCGGGTGTCGAGGTTGAGCGCGAGGCCGAGGACGCCGCCCTCGAACTCGAGCAGCTCGTTCGCCATCGTCGAGTAGAGGCCCTCGACGCGGGCGATGCCGTCGCCGACCTCGGTGACGGTGCCGACCTCCTCGCGGGTGGTCTCGGCGCTGTACGACGTGACGTACTGCTCGATGGCCGACCGGACGTCCTCCGGGCGGATGGACAGCTCCGTCATCTGCGTGGTCCCTGCTCTCGTGTGTGGGGTGGGGCTCGTTCGGGGGTGCTACTTCGCGGCGAGGTCGCGCCGGGCGGTCTCCAGCCTGCGGGCGACGGTGCCGTCGAGCACCTCGTCGCCGACGCGGACCAGCAGCCCGCCGAGCACGGCGGGGTCGACCTCGACCTGCAGCTGGACCTGCCGGCCGTACATCCGGGACAGCGAGGTGCGCAGGCGCTCCTCCTGCTCGGGGTGCAGCGCCACGGCGGTCTTGACGTGCGCGACGAAGCGCTCCCGCCGGCTCGCGGCCAGCTCGGAGAGCTCCTCGAGCACCGTCTCGAGCGACCGGCCGCGGCGGCGCAGGACCGCCACCTCGACCAGGCGCCGGGTGGTGTCCCGGGCGCGCCCGCCGAGCAGCGCGTCGAGCACGCCGCGCTTGCGGTCGGCCGGCAGGCCGGGGTCGGTGAGCGCCGCGCGCAGGTCCGGCTCGCGCTCGAGCAGCCGGCTGAACCGGAACAGCTCGTCCTCGACGTCGTCGAGCTCGCCGCTGCCCTCGGCCGCGCGCAGGGCCGCCACGGCGGCCACGTGCTCGACGGCGTCGCGCAGGTCGCCGGGCGTGGCCCAGCTGTCCGCGACCAGGTGCGAGAGCTGCTGCAGCGGCAGCTGCCCGAGCTGACCGCCCAGCAGGCCCTCGACGAGCCGGCGGCGGCTGTCGGGGGTCGACGCGGGGTCGTTGAGCGCCCGGCGCAGCGACGGCTCGCGGTCGAGCAGGGCGGCGACGGCGTACAGGCCCTCGCTGACCTCGCTCGACCCGGCGCCGTCGGGCAGGCTGCCGACCTGCTCGTCGAACCGCGCGACGGCGGCGCGCAGGGACGCGCGGCTGCTCCCCTGCATCAGGACGCCGTCCCCGCCGGGCTCTCCAGCCCGTCCAGGAAGCGGTCGACCGTGCGGCGCTGGCGGGCCTCGTCCTCGAGGGACTCCCCGACGACGCGGCCGGCGAGGTCGACGGCGAGCCGGCCGACCTCGCGGCGCAGCTCGGTCATCGCCTGCAGGCGCTCGCTGGCGATCTGCGCCGCGGCCGCGTCGGTGATGCGCGAGGCCTCGGCCCGCGCCTCGGCACGCGCCTCGTCGACGATCTGCGCCCGCTGGGCCTGCGCCTCGTTGCGGATGCGGCCGGCCTCCTCGCGCGCCTCGGCGAGCTGCTGGCGGTACTGCTCCAGCAGCGCCTGCGCCTCGGCGCGGTCGCGCTCGGCCTGAGCGAGCTTGCCCTCGATGCCCTCCGTGCGGCGGGCCAGCGCTCCCGAGATCTGCGGCAGCGCGTACTTCGTCATGAACAGGACGAAGACGAGGAAGCAGAACGCTCCCCAGACGAGCTCGTTGACGGCCGGGAAGAGGGGGTTGTTGGCCTCCCCCTCCGGCGTGGCCGCGAGGAGCAGCGTGCTGACGGCCGGCATCAGGTGAAGAGGAAGCCGGCGACCAGGCCGATGAGGGCCAGCGCCTCGACGAACGCGATGCCGAGGAACATGTTGGTGCGCAGGACGTTCGTGGCCTCGGGCTGGCGGGCGATGCCCTCGAGGGCCTTGCCGACCACGATGCCGACGCCGATGCCGGGGCCGATCGCCGCGAGGCCGTAGCCGATCGCGTTGACGTTGCCGCTGATCTCGGCGAGGACGGTGGGCTCCACGGGTGCTCCCTTGCTCGAACGGTCCGGCCGGGTGCCGGTCCGCTGTGGTGGTCTGCGGTGCGGTCTGGTGCGGTGGATCTAGTGGTGCGCCTCGAGCGACCCGGCCAGGTAGACCGCGGTCAGCAGCGTGAAGATGTAGGCCTGCAGGAACGCCACCAGCACCTCGAAGAAGGTGAAGGCGACGCCGGCGCCCAGCGCGCCCACGCCGAAGATCGCCGTGTACCAGGGCGACCCGTCGGCCTGGAAGGGGCCGAGCAGCAGGTAGGTGGTCGCGTAGAAGAACAGCGCGAGGATGAGGTGGCCGGCCAGCATGTTGGCCAGCAGTCGCACCGTGAGCGTGAACGGCCGGAGGATGAAGGTCGAGACCAGCTCGATCGGCGTCACGAGCACGTAGAGGAACGGCGGCAGGCCGGGCGGGAACAGCGAGCCCTTGAGGTAGCCGCCCGCGCCCTGCGCCTTGATGCCGGCGTAGTTGAACATCACCCAGGTGATCACCGACAGGATCAGCGGCACCGCGATGACGCCGTTGATCGGCAGGTGGAACGGCGGGAGGACCGAGGTGATGTTGAACGCCAGGACGAAGAAGAACAGCGCCGTCAGGTAGGGCGCGAAGCGCTTGGCGCCGGCCTTGCCCATGACGTCCTCGGCGACCTGGACGCGGATGAACTCCGTCATCGACTCGAGGACGTTCTGCAGGCCGCGCGGCACCACCTGGGCCCGGCGGAAGCCGAGGCCGAAGAGCAGGCACAGCGCCCCGGTCATGAACAGCATCATGAGGACGATGCGGTTCACCTCGAAGGGCGTGCCCTCGAGAGCGCCGAACGGGCCCCAGGTGTACGGGTCGAAGAAGAACTCCTCGATGCCCGGGGCGAAGAAGCCCTCCGGGGGGAGCACGGTCGCGGCCAGGACGGTGCCCTGGTCTCCGTTCGCGGTCAGCGCACGTCTCCCTTGATCAGCCAGCTTCGCCGGTCTCGCGTGTCCGTCACCGGGTGCGGACGTACACGACGTAGAACGAGGTCACGAACCCGACCACCACACCGACCGGCGTGAAGACGGAGGTGTCGGCAGCGCGGTCGACGCCGTACCCGATCGCCCCCCACACGGCGGGCCCGGCTACGAGCGTCGAGATGAGTCCCCAGACCTGGTCGGCGCCGTCGGACGGGTGGTCCGACGGCGCTCCGGGCTCGGTGCTCATCGCGGGCCAGACACTAGCAACCGGGACAGGGGCCCTCGCGGGCGCCCCCGGCTCAGGGCTCGACGTAGGGCGCGCGGGTGCGGGCCACCACGAGCGCCTCGGCGGCGAGCGCCACGACGAGACCGGCGACGGCGGCCAGGCCGGTGACGACCGGGCTGCCGACCTGCGCCCGGTCGAGCACGACGAGCAGCCCCACCACGGCGACGAGCTTGACGACGTAGGAGCCGAGCAGCAGCGCGGCGAAGGCCTGCGCCGAGCGCCGGGCGCCGAGCTCCGCCGCGACCCAGGTGATGAGCAGGACCGTGCCCGGCACGCTCAGGCCGAGGGCGGCGGCCGCGGCGCCCTCTCCCCCGTCGACGAGCGCGCCGACCAGGGCCGCCACCGGCAGCAGCGCCAGCAGCACCAGCAGCCCGACGCGGGCGGCGACCACCGGCCGGGTGCCCCACCCGCCCGTCACGACCGCACCGCCCGCAGCCGCCCGAGGTTCGACAGCACCAGGGCCGCGGCGGCCAGCAGGCCCGCCACGGCGAGGACCGGCAGCGGCCCGCCGCTCACGGCGACGGCGACGCCGCCGAACGCGATGAGCGCCGTCCAGAAGTACATGATCAGCACCGCCCGGCTGTGGCTGTGGCCGATCTCGAGCAGCCGGTGGTGCAGGTGCGCCTTGTCGGGGGCGAAGGGCGACCGCCCGGCGCGGGTGCGCCGGACCACGGCGAGCAGGAGGTCGACGAAGGGGACCGCGAGGACCGCGAAGGGCAGCACGAGCGGCAGCAGCACCGGGAAGGTGGTGGACGCCGGCAGCGTGCCGTAGGGGAACTGGCCGGTCAGGCTCGAGGCGGCGCCGGCGAGCGTGATGCCGATGAGCATCGAGCCGGTGTCGCCCATGAAGATCCGGGCCGGGTTGAAGTTGTGCGGCAGGAAGCCCAGGCACGCCCCGGCGAGCACGACGGCGATGAGCGTGGGGGCGCTGATGCGCTCCTGCGACAGGCCGCCGGTGAGCTGCCCGGCCGACAGCGAGTACGAGAAGGCGAAGAAGGCCAGCGCCGCGATGGCGCCGACCCCCGCGGCCAGGCCGTCCAGTCCGTCGATGAAGTTGATGGCGTTGATCGTGAGCAGCGCCAGCAGCACGGTGATGAGCACGCTCTCCGGCCCCAGCGACAGGGCGACGCCGCCCGGCAGGGTGAGCGTGAGCACCTGCAGGCCGAGCAGGACCATGACGCCGGCCGAGACCACCTGCCCGGCCAGCTTGGTGAGGGCGTCGATGCCCCAGCGGTCGTCGACGACGCCGAGCAGGACGATGAGCCCGCCGGCGACCAGCACCGCCTGCACGTCGGAGTACCGGAAGACCCGCTGCAGCGCCGGCAGCTGGCTCGCGACGAGGAAGCCCGCGCACAGGCCGCCGTACATGGCCAGGCCGCCCAGGCGCGGCGTCGGGATGGCGTGCACGTCGCGGTCGCGCGGCTCGGCCATCGCCCCGAGGCGCAGGGCGACCTTGCGGGCGACCGGCGTCAGCAGGTAGGTGACGCCCGCCGCCACGCACAGGACGAGCAGGTACTCCCGCACGGGGAGGTCAGGACGCGGGGTAGGCGGGCGACGCGGCGGTCAGGGCGTCGACGCGGGCGCGCACCTCGGCGGCGGCGGAGCCGTCCTCGTCGCGGACGGCGCGGCCGATGAGGGAGGCGATCTCCTTCATCTCGCCCTCCCCCATGCCCTGCGTCGTCACCGACGGGGTGCCGACGCGGATGCCGGACGCGACCGACGGCGGCTGCGGGTCGTACGGGATCGCGTTCTTGTTGAGGACGATGCCGGCGGCGTCGCAGCGGGCCTCGGCGTCCTTGCCGCTGACGCCGATCGGCTGCAGGTCGATGAGGGCCAGGTGGGTGTCGGTGCCGCCCGAGACGGCGCGCATGCCCTCGGCCTCGAGGCCCGCGGTGAGCGCCTGGGCGTTGGCGATGACCTGGCGCGCGTAGGCCTGGTACTGCGGGGTGGAGGCCTCCTTCAGCGCGACCGCCTTGGCGGCGACGCCGTGCATGAGCGGCCCGCCCTGCATCATCGGGAAGACGGCCTTGTCGAGCTTCGCGGCGTGCTCCTGCTTGCACACGAGCATGCCGCCGCGCGGGCCGCGCAGGACCTTGTGCGTGGTGAAGGTGACGACGTCGGCGTAGGGCACGGGGCTCGGGATCGCCCCGCCCGCCACCAGGCCGATGAAGTGGGCGGCGTCGACCATGAGCAGCGCACCGACCTCGTCGGCGATCTCGCGGAAGGCCGCGAAGTCGATGAGCCGCGGGATGGCCGAGCCGCCGGTGATGATCATCTTCGGCCGGTGCTCGCGGGCGAGGTCGCGCACCTGGTCGTAGTCGATGTGCTCGGTGTCCTTCGCGACGCCGTAGTGCACGGCGTTGAACCACTTGCCGCTGAAGCTGACCTTCGAGCCGTGCGTGAGGTGGCCGCCGTGCGGCAGCGACATCGCGAGCACGGTGTCGTGCGGCTGCAGGAACGCGCCGTAGACGGCGATGTTGGCGCTGGCGCCCGAGTGCGGCTGCAGGTTGGCGTGCTCGGCCCCGAAGAGCTCCTTGGCCCGCTCGATGCCGATCTGCTCGGCGCGGTCGACGACCTCGCAGCCGCCGTAGTAGCGCTTGCCCGGGTAGCCCTCGGCGTACTTGTTCGACAGCGTGGAGCCGAGCGCGGCGAGCACCGCCGGGCTCGTGAAGTTCTCGCTGGCGATGAGCTGGAGCCCGCTGCGCAGCCGCTGCAGCTCGTCGACGACGACGCCGGCGATCTCCGGGTCGGTCTGCTCCAGCGCCTCGAAGCTCGGGCCGTAGTACGTCGTCATGCCCCGATCCTAGGCGCGGCGGTCAGGCGCTGCGGCCGGCGGCGAGCAGCGACACGGGGCCGCGCAGGGCGCCGGCGACGAGGTCGGCGCAGCTCGCGAACAGCGAGGCGGGGCCCTGGTAGGGGTCGGCGAGGTCGTCGTCCTCGGGGCGGTCCGGCGGCACGAGCCCGCGCCGGGCGGCGGCCGCGCGCACCAGGGCACGGGCCCGCTCGACGGCGTCGCCAGCGGGCAGCGACGCGGCGTCGACGCCCTCGACGAGGCGCGCGAACTCGCGCAGCGTGAAGGTGCGGGCGCTCGCCCGCGGGTGCAGCACGACGGCGGACGCCCGGTGCTCGCGGGTGGCGGTGAGCACGAGGTCGGCGCCGGCCACGTGCTCGGCGACGAGCTCGCGGGCCCGGAAGTCGGCGCCGTCGACGCCGTGGGCGGCCAGGGTGGAGAGGGCGTG
>DATMKB010000071.1:0-11498 GCA_035553635.1 Mycobacteriales bacterium | reverse complement strand
AGGTTCTTGCCGACGGCCGGGCCGCCGATGCCGCTGCGCAGGAGCAGCGCCGGCGTCTCGAGCGCGCCGCACGCCACGACCACGGTCGGGGCGTTCACGGTGACCGCACGGGTCTCGAGCGTGGCCGGGTCGGTGTACGTCGCGGCGACGCCGGACGCGCGGCCGTCGGCGCCGCGGCAGACCTGCGACGCCTTGGTGTGCACGAGGACCGTCGCTCCGGCGTCGACGGCGTCCTGCAGGTAGGTGGCGAGCGTCGACTGCTTCGACAGCGACGGGTCGCCGAACTGCGCGTAGCCGGCCAGCGCCGGGTCGTGCCGGTCCGGGTCGACGTTGCGGACCACCGTGTGCGTCGACCAGCCGAGCGCCTTCGCGCCCTCGGCCATGCGCTGGTGCGGGCCGTTGAGGTCGCTGCAGCCGTCGTTGGCCTTCACCCGCGCGAGGACCGCCTCGAGGTGGCGGTCGAACTCCTCGGTGGCGACGTCGTCGAGGCCGAAGTCGCGCGCCCACTCCTGGCGGACGGCGTCGGACGGCTTGTAGCAGTTCTGCCAGTTGATGGTGGTGCCGCCGCCCAGCGTGGCGCCGGCGAGCAGGCCGATGTTGCCGTCGGCGCTCATCGCGAGGCCGCCCCGGTACATCATCGTCGTGCTGGCCTCGATCTCCAGCTGGCGGTAGTCGCGCGGGCTCGGCGCGCCGCCGGCCTCGAGCACGACGACCTTCTTGCCCTGCGTCGCGAGCACGCCCGCGATGACGCCGCCGCCCGCGCCGCTGCCCACGACGACGACGTCGGCCTCGAGGACCTCGCCGTCGGCGGGCACGTGGGGCGTGATGCCGAGGTCGGCGTCCGGCGGGGGGACGGCCGGGCCCGGGTAGCCGTAGGTCGGCCAGAACGGGTTGCGGCCGCTCTCGTCGACCAGCGAGTGCGCGAGCAGGCACGACCCGCCGCGCAGCGTGGCGACCGCGACGAGCGCCTCGGGCGCCAGCGCCTGGACCGTGGCGAGCATCCCTTCGCGCGTCGCGCGGCCCTGGTGCTGGAAGCCGAGCATCGCCAGGCCGTCGAGCAGCTGCGCGAGCCCGGCCTGGTCCTCCTCCGAGCCCTGCTGGAGGAACAGCTCGAGGGCCTCGGCCGTGCCGACCGCCGTGCCGGGCGTCTCCCAGAACGCGGGGTCGCCGCCCTCCGGCGTCGGCAGGGCCGGCACCGCGGTGTCGACGACGGCGCGCAGCACCTCGCGCTGGACGGGGGTCAGCTCGGCCACGGGGCCTCCTGGGACGCGGCGGTTGTGGTCTCCGTCACGACCCTGGCACCCGGCCGCCCACCTGACAAGAGGGGGCTCCGTGTCAACCAGGCGTCACTCGCGCTGCGGGAGCCCCCGCGCCTTGTCGCGCTCGATCGCGTCCCGCCGGCGCTGGCAGTAGCGCACGCCGACCAGGCCCAGCGCGATGCCGCAGCCGCACATGACCAGCCACCAGTCGCGGACGCCGTCGACGCCGGCCAGGCGCAGGACGGCGAGCACGGCCAGGCCCGCCCCCCAGGCCGCCGTGCCCACCGCCACCGTGCGGACGTCGTCGGTCTCGAGCGGCGGGGGATCGGGACGACGACCCCGCAGCAGCGCCATGCCCGGACAGTAGCGGTGATGCGCGTCTCGTCCGGGCCCGCCGCGGCCCGGCGCGGGCCGCGACGTGGCACCCTCTCGCGCCATGACCGTCGCGGACACCTACCACCCGGCCTCCGGGCCGGGCACGCCGAAGAACGCCCTCGACCGCTACTTCAAGATCACCGAGCGGGGCTCGTCCGTCGGGCGGGAGCTGCGCGGCGGCGTCACGACCTTCTTCGCGATGGCGTACATCGTCGTGCTGAACCCGCTCATCATCGGCACCGTCGCCGACGCCGACGGTCGCGTGCTCGGCATCCCGCAGGTGGCGGCCGTGACGGCGCTGGTGGCGGCCGGGCTGACGCTGCTCATGGGCGTCGTCGGCCGCTACCCGTTCGCGGTGGCCACCGGCCTCGGGCTCAACGCCTTCGTCGCGTTCTCCATCGCCTCGCAGATGAGCTGGGCCGACGCCATGGGCCTCGTCGTGCTCGAGGGCGTCGTCATCGCGGTCCTCGTGCTCGTGGGGCTGAGGCGGGTCATCTTCAACGCCATCCCGATGCAGCTGAAGACCGCGATCGGCGTCGGCATCGGCCTGTTCATCGCGCTCATCGGCTTCGTCGACGCCGGCTTCGTCCGCCGCACCGGCGCCGGGCCCGTGCCGGTCGAGCTGGGCGTCGGCGGCGAGCTCGTCGGCTGGCCGACGCTCGTGTTCGTCCTCGGCCTGGTCATCACCGCCGTGCTCGTCGTCCGCGGCGTCCCCGGCGGCATCCTGCTGGGCATCGCCATCACGACGGTCCTCGCGATCGTCGTCGAGGCGCTGTTCGACGTCGGCCCGTCGTTCACGCCGCCGGACACCGTCAACGAGCGCGGCTGGCAGCTCAACGTCCCCGGCCTGCCCGACGACGTCGTCGCGCTCCCGGACCTGTCGCTGCTCGGCGACTTCTCGCTGTTCGGCGGCTTCGCCGAGGTCGGCGCGGTCGCGGCGCTGCTGCTCGTCTTCAGCCTCATGCTGGCCGACTTCTTCGACACGATGGGCACGATGGTCGCCGTCGGCGCCGAGGCGGGCCTGCTCGACGAGGAGGGCCGCCTGCCCGGGGCCGACAACGTGCTGCTCGTCGACTCGCTCGCCGCGGTGGCGGGCGGCGCCGCCTCGGCGTCGTCGGCCACCACGTACATCGAGTCGGCGGCCGGCGTCGGCGACGGCGCGCGCACCGGCCTCGCGAGCGTCATGACCGGCGTGCTGTTCCTCGGCGCGCTGTTCCTCACGCCGCTGGTGGCCGTCGTGCCGTTCGAGGCCGCCGGTCCGGCGCTCGTGATCGTCGGCTTCCTCATGATCAGCCAGATCCGGCACATCGTCTGGGACGACTACGCCCTGGCCATCCCGGCGTTCCTCACGATCGTGCTCATGCCGTTCACGTACTCGATCACCGCCGGCATCGGCGCGGGGTTCGTGTCGTACGCGCTGCTCATGGCGGCGAGCCGCCGGGCGCGCGAGGTCCACCCGCTGCTGTGGGTGGTGGCGGCGCTGTTCGTCGTCTACTTCGCGATCGACCCGATCACGCAGCTGCTGACGTAGACGGGCAGGGCGCCGGGAATCGTTAGCACGGCGAACGAGTTGTCCCTGGTGTGACCCTCCCGACCGACCCCGCCCTGGCCAGCGCGCTGCGGCTGTCGGTCATGCGGCTGGCCCGCCGGATGCGGGCCGAGCGCAGCGACAGCGCGCTCACCCTGACGCAGCTGGCCGCGCTCTCGAGCGTCGAGCGGCTCGGGCCGGTCACCCCCGGCGAGCTCGCCGAGGCCGAGCGCGTCCAGCCGCCGTCCATGACGCGGGTGGTCGCCTCCCTGCAGGACGCCGGCCTGGTGGCCCGCGCGCCGCACCCGACCGACGGCCGGCAGGTGCTTCTGTCGGTCACCCCGGCCGGCGCCGCCCTGCTGCGCGAGGACCGGCGGCGGCGCGAGGCGTGGCTCGCGCAGCGGCTCGCCGCCCTGCCCGCGGACGACCGCGACCTGCTGCGCGACGCCGTCGAGGTGCTCGACCGGCTGGCGGCGCAGTGAGCCCCACGTTCCGCTCCCTGCGGGTCCGCAACTACCGGCTGTTCGCGGCCGGGCAGGTCGTCTCGCTCACCGGCACGTGGGGCCAGCGGGTCGCGCAGGACTGGCTCGTGCTCGAGCTCTCCGGCAACAGCGGCGTGGCGCTCGGCGTGGTCACGGGGCTGCAGTTCCTGCCGGTGCTGCTGCTCGGCCTGTGGAGCGGCGTGCTCGCCGACCGCTACGACAAGCGCCGGCTGCTGCTCGGCGCGCAGGCGGTCATGGCGGTGCTGGCCCTCGCGCTCGCCGTCCTCGACCTCACCGGCGCCGTCGAGCTGTGGCACGTCTTCGCGCTGGCGCTGGCCCTCGGCGTCGCCACGGCGGTGGACGTGCCGGTGCGGCAGTCGTTCGTGTCGGAGATGGTGCCGCCCGAGGACCTGCCGAACGCCGTCAGCCTCAACAGCGCGACCTTCAACAGCGCGCGCATCGTCGGGCCGGCCGTCGCCGGCGTGGCCATCGCCGCGGTGGGCACCGGCTGGGTGTTCGCCGCCAACGCCGTCAGCTACGTCGCCGTGCTGGCCGGGCTCGCGGCCATGCGGCCGGGCGAACTGCGGCCGGCTGACCGCGTCGCGAAGGGCAAGGGCCAGCTGCGCGAGGGGCTGCAGTACGTGCGGTCGCGGCCCGAGCTGCTCGTGCCGATCCTGCTCGTCGCCGTCGTCGGCACGGTGGGGCTGAACTTCCAGCTGACGCTCGCGCTGGTGTCCAAGGAGGTGTTCGGGCGCAGCGCGGCGAGCTACGGGCTGCTCTCGGCGATGCTGGCGCTCGGGTCGCTCGTCGGCGCCCTGGCCAGCGCCCGCCGGTCGGGGCCGCCGCGCCAGCGCCGGCTGTTCCTCGCCGCCCTGGCGTTCGGCCTGCTCGAGCTGGCGGTGGGCCTCGCGCCGACGTTCGAGGTGATGGCGGTGCTGCTCGTGCCGACCGGCGTCGCGGTGCTCACCTTCACGACCACCGCGAACGCGAGCGTGCAGCTGGCCAGCGCGCCGCACGTGCGCGGACGGGTCATGTCGCTCTACGTGCTGGTGTTCCTCGGCGGCACGCCGGTCGGCGCGCCGGTGGTGGGGGCGCTGGCCGAGGCCCTCGGCCCGCGGGCCGCGCTCGTGCTCTGCGGCGCCGTCACGTCGCTCGCCGTGCTGCTCGCGGCGGCCTGGACGCTGCGGGTCAGGTCCCTGCGCCTCGAGCCGCACCTAGCCCGTCGACGTCCTCATCTCCACGTCCGGCCCGGCGTCGGAGCAGTGCAGGCACGAACCACAGCACCACGGTGAGCACCCCGAACGCCGAGGCGAGGACCACGGCCCACGCGCGCGGCAGGATGACGTCGCCGACGAGCAGCAGCACCGCCGTCACGGCGCCGGCCAGGAGCACCAGGCCCGCCATGGCCATCCGGTTGGACACCCGGACGACGTGCGGCTTCTGCCGCTGGCCGAACAGCACCCGGTGGTACGCGACCGGCGCGATGAGCACCACCGCCGACGCCGCCGCCAGGACGAGCGCCGCCAGGTAGACCGCCCGCCCGAACCGGTCGACCTCGTCGAAGCGGGCGGCGAACGGGACGGTGAGCAGCAGCGAGAACAGGATGGCGACGCCGGTCTGCGTGACCCGCAGCTCGGACAGCAGCTCGTCCCAGTTGCGGTCGGAGCGCTCGAGCGGGGTCTCGTTCCGGTCCACGGCTGCCGTCCTCCCCTCGCCGGACCGACCGTAGCGTCGGCACGTGCGCCTGTTCGTCTCCCTCCGGCTGCCGTCGCCCGCCCGCGCCCACCTGGCCGCGGCGCTCGCCGGCGCCCGCCTCACCGACGTGGGGCAGTGGCACGTCACGCTCGCCTTCCTCGGGGAGGTGCCGGCCGCCGAGCCGCTCGTCCCCGGGCTCGCGGGCGCGGTGGCGCGGCACCCGCCGCTGGCGCTGCGCGTGCGGGGCGGCGGCGCCTTCGGCCGGGTGTGGTGGGGCGGTCTCGACGGCGACGTCGGCCGCCAGTGACCGCAGGCCGGCGACGTCGCCGTCGCCTGCCGGGCGGCCGGCGTCGCGCTCGAGGACCGGTCCTACCGGCCGCACGTCACGGTGGCCCGCCGCGGGAGCGGACCCCACCCGCTGGAGGGCTACGAGGGCCCGGCGTGGACGGCGTCGGAGGTCGAGCTGGTGCGCAGCCGCCTCGGCGCCACCGCGCGGCACGAGGTGCTCGCGCGGTTCCCCCTCACGCCCCGGTGACCGGCGCGTCGTCCCCCGGCTCGACGGTCTGCGGGAGCAGCGGCGCCTCGGCGCCGCGCTGCCACTCGACGAGCAGCGCGGAGGCGTCGTCCTGCAGCCGGCCGTCCTGGTGCTGCAGCACCGCGTGGCGCAGCCGGCGCAGCGTCTCGGGCGCCGCGTAGCCGGCCGCCGCGGCCCGCTCGATGAACTCCGCGAGGCGCTCGACGCCGAAGAAGCTGCCGTCCGGCTGGCGCGCCTCCGGCAGGCCGTCGGTGTAGAGCAGCACCCGGTCGCCGGGCTCGAGGTGCTCCGTGCCGACCTCGACGTCGCCCGCGGCGAAGGGCATGCCGAGCGGCGTGGACGGCTGGGTGGCGAGCGTCTTGACCAGCCGCCCGCCCCGGAGCAGGAGCGGCTCGGGGTGGCCGGCGCTGACCCACGACAGCCGGCCGGAGGCCAGGTCGAGCTCGGCGAGCACCGCGGTGGCGTAGCGCTCGCCGTCGCCGGACAGCGCGGTGTCGAGGGCGGTGTAGGTGTCGACCAGCCCCGCGCCGGCGCGCCGCGCCTGCCGGTACGCGGCGAGGGCGAGGGCCGCCGTCTGCGCCGCCGCCAGCCCGTGCCCGACGGCGTCCAGGACGAGCAGGTGCGCAGTGCTCCCGTTGACGGCGTAGTCGAGGGCGTCGCCGCCGCCGTCGTAGCAGGGCTCGAGGGCGGCGGACAGCACCAGGCCGGGGGCGGCGAAGGTGAGCGGCGGCAGCAGCGACCACTGCAGCTCGGCCGCGAGGGTCATGGGGCGCCGGCGCCGCAGGGAGGTGAAGACGTCGCCGTACGCGGACTTCGAGACGAGCAGCTGCGCGACCAGGTGGCTGAAGCGCTCCCAGAGCGCCACGGTGGCGTCCTGCGGCGGCTCGTCGACGACCACGCCGAGGACGCCGAGCCGCTCCGTGCCGTCGAGCACCGGGACCCACAGCCGGGTGCGGCCGCCGTCGGCCGGGACGGTCAGCACGCGCGTCGCGACGAAGGCGCGCCCGGCCACCGTCCCGTCGACGTCGAGCGGCCCGGTCACACCGCCGGTAGCCCCGGGCACCGGGACGAGGACGCGCTGCTCGAGGTCCACGACGAGCAGCGCGACGTCGCCACCGCCCGCGTCGGCGGCGCACTCGGCCACCACCTCGGCGAGCCGGGCCGGCGGCGTCAGGTGCGTGGCGGCGAGCAGCCGGGCGAGCATCCCGAGGGCCCGGTCGGGGCGCTCGACGCCGGAGGCGGGCGCTCCCTCGACGGCGGGCGGGTCCACGCGGCAGCCTCCCACCGGCTAGCGGCGGCGCAGCCGTCGGAACAGCCGCCCGACCGACCCGGGCCGCAGCGCGGACATCAGGCACAGCACCGCGACGAGCAGGAACGGCGTGCCGAACAGGACGATGCCGACGCGCACGGCCGTCGGCCGGTCGCCCCAGGTGCTCACGACCGGCGCGAGGACGGCGAGGAAGAAGGCCGCGAGCGAGAGGTTCATGACCCGCGGCACCCAGGCCTGCGGGAGCGGCTCCTGCTCGCCGCCGTCGCGGGACGTCAGCGCAGCGCCTGCACGACGTGGTCGACGCACGCCGTGAGCGCCTCGACGTCGGACGGCTCGACGGCCGGGAACATCGCCACCCGGAGCTGGTTGCGGCCGAGCTTGCGGTACGGCTCGGTGTCGACGACGCCGTTCGCGCGCAGCACCGCGGCGACCTGGGCGGCGTCGATGCTCTCGTCGAGGTCGATGGTGCCGATGACCTGCGAGCGGTCGGCCGGGTCCTGCACGTACGGCGTCGCGTAGTCGCTCTTCTCGGCCCAGGTGTACAGGCGCGAGCTCGAGTCGGCGGTGCGCTGCACGCACCAGTCGAGGCCGCCCTGGGCGTTCATCCAGTCGACCTGCTCGGCCATGAGGAAGATCGTCGCGAGGGCCGGGGTGTTGTAGGTCTGGTCCTTCGTGCTGTTGTCGACCGCGACCGTCAGGTCGTACGACGCCGGCACCCAGCGGCTCGCGGTCACCTCGGCCACGCGCTCCAGCGCCGCCGGCGACATGAGGGCGACCCACAGCCCGCCGTCGGAGGCGAAGCACTTCTGCGGCGAGAAGTAGTAGACGTCGAACTCGGCCGGGTCGACCGGCAGGCCGCCGGCGCCGGAGGTGGCGTCGACGGCGACGAGCGCGCCGTCGTCGGCGCCCGGCACGCGCCGCACGGGCATCGCCACGCCGGTCGAGGTCTCGTTGTGGGTGAGCGCGTAGAGGTCGACGCCCTCGACGGCGGTGAGCTCCGGCCGGGTGCCCGGGTCGGCCTTCACGACGACCGGGTCCTCGAGGAACGGCGCGGCCTTCGCGGCGGCGGCGAACTTGCTCGAGAACTCCCCGAAGCTCGCGTGCGCGCTGCGGGACCGGACGAGGCCGAACGTCGAAATGTCCCAGAAGGCGGTGGCGCCGCCGTTGCCGAGGACGACCTCGTACCCGTCGGGCAGCGAGAACAGCTCGCGCAGACCGGCGCGCAGCCGGCCGACCTGGCTCTTCACCGGCTTCTGCCGGTGGCTCGTGCCGAGGTACTCGCGGCCGGTGGCGACGAGGGCCTCGAGCTGCGCCGGCCGCACCTTGCTCGGGCCGGCGCCGAAGCGCCCGTCCTCGGGGAGGAGGCCGGCGGGGATCTCGATGCGGGGGGTCGTCACGGCCCCCAGGCTACCGAGGCACCGCCGGCGCCCCTCCCCGTCAGACCTGGTTGCCGGCCGGCAGCGAGCCGCTCTCCACGGCGTCGACCGGGCGCGGGCCCGGGCCGACGTACTTCGCGCTCGGGCGGATGAGCTTGTTGAGGCGCTTCTGCTCGAGCACGTGCGCCGACCAGCCGGCCGTGCGGGCGCAGGTGAACATCGAGGTGAACATGTGCGCCGGCACCTCGGCGAAGTCGAGGACGACGGCCGACCAGAACTCGACGTTCGTGCGCAGCGGGCGGTCGGGGTAGCGGTTGGTGAGCTCCTCGATCGCGGCCTTCTCCAGCGCGTCCGCGACCTCGTAGCGGTGCGAGCCGAGCTCCTTGGCGGTGCGGCGCAGGACGCGGGCGCGCGGGTCCTCGGCGCGGTAGACGCGGTGCCCGAAGCCCATGAGGCGCTCCTTGCGGTCGAGCAGCCCCTTGACGTACTTGGCCGGGTCGCCGCTCCTCTCGACCTCGTCGAGCATCGTGAGCACGCGGGAGGGGGCGCCGCCGTGCAGCGGGCCGGACAGCGCGCCGATGGCGCCGGAGATCGACGCAGCGGCGTCGGCGCCCGTGGAGGCGATGACGCGCGCGGTGAACGTCGAGGCGTTCATGCCGTGCTCGGCGGCGCTGACGAAGTAGGCGTCGACGGCCTTCGTGTGCGCCGGGTCGGGCTCGCCCTTCCAGCGGATCATGAAGCGCTCGACGATCGTCTTGGCCTTGTCGACCTCGCTCTGCGGGACCATCGGCTTGCCGATGCCCCGGGCGGACTGGGCGACGTAGGACATCGTCATGACGGAGATGCGCGCGAGGTCCTCGCGGATCTGGTCCTGGTCGATGTCGAGCATCTGCTGCAGGCCCCATGCCGGGGCGAGCATCGCGATGGCGGACTGCACGTCGACGCGGATGTCGCCGGAGTGCACCGGCAGGGGGAACGGCTCGGCCGGCGGCAGGCCCGGGTTGAACTTGCCGTCGACGAGCAGGCCCCAGACGTTGCCGAAGCTCACGTTGCCGACGAGGTCCTCGATGTCGACGCCGCGGTAGCGGAGCGCGCTGCCCTCCTTGTCGGGCTCGGCGATCTCCGACTCGAAGGCGATGACGCCCTCGAGGCCGGGCTTGAAGAGGGTCTCGTCGGCCATGGGGAGCGGCTCCTCGCTGCGGGCGGTCGGTCTCGCCGGAGCATCGTAGGGACCTCTAGTGTCCGGGGCGTGCCGGACCTCGCCGCCCTGCGCCGGGAGTACGCCGCGGGCGGCCTGTCGGAGGCCGACCTCGCGCCCACCTGGCACGCCCAGCTCGCCCGCTGGCTGGCCGAGGCGGAGGCCGCCGGCGTCGTCGAGCCCAACGCCGTGGTGCTGGCCACCGCGGCCGCCGACGGCACGCCGTCGGCGCGCACGGTGCTGGCCAAGGGCCTCGACGAGCGCGGCGTCGTCGTCTACACGAACCTCACCAGCCGCAAGGGGCGGGAGGTGGCCGAGAACCCGCGCGCCTCGCTCGTCTTCCCCTGGGTGGTGCTCGAGCGGCAGGCGGTGCTCGTGGGCGACGTCGAGCCGGTGGGCCGCGAGGAGGCCGAGGCGTACTTCCGCAGCCGGCCGCGCGGCTCGCAGATCGGGGCCTGGACCTCCCGGCAGTCGGCGGTCATCCCGTCGCGGGAGGTGCTCGAGGCGCGCGAGCGCGAGCTGCAGGAGCGGTTCGCGGGGCAGGAGGTGCCGCTGCCGCCGTTCTGGGGCGGCCTGCGGCTCGTCCCGCGCACCGTGGAGCTGTGGCAGGGCCGGCCCTCCCGCCTGCACGACCGGCTGCGCTACCGGCGGGCCGGCGACACCTGGGTCGTGGAGCGGCTCAGCCCGTGACGGTCGAGGACCCGGCGGGCCCCGGCGTCGAGCCGGCGTCCCGCTCCCGGGGACGCCTGCGCTCGCTCGCCGTCGACACGACGCCGCTGCGCGTCTCGCCGGAGTTCCGCCGGCTCTGGCTGGCGCAGGGCGTCTCGTTCCTCGGGACGCAGCTGACGGCCGTCGCCGTCGGCATCCAGGTCTACGACCTGACGGGGTCGTCGGCGGCCGTGGGGCTCGTGGGCCTGGCGGCCCTCGTGCCGCTCGTCGGGCTGGGGCTCGTGGGCGGCGCGCTCGCCGACTCGGTGGAGCGGCGGCGCCTGGCGCTGTGCACCAGCGGCGGGCTCGCCGTGCTCTCGCTCGCGCTCGTCGCCCAGGCGGCGCTGGACCTGCGCTCGGTCCTGCTGCTCTACGGCATCGTCGCGCTGCAGTCGGCGCTGTTCGCCGTGGACTCGCCCGTGCGCTCGACGTTCCCGCCGCGGCTGCTGCCGGTCGAGCTGCTGCCGGCGGCCAACGCCCTGTCCTGGAGCGCCACGGGCCTGGCGGCGACGCTCGGGCCGCTGCTCGCCGGGCTGCTCGTCGCGGGCCCCGGCTACACGGCCGCCTACGCCGTCGACGTCGCGACGTTCGTGGCGCCGCTCTACTCGCTGCTGCGGCTGCGCCGCATGCCGCCGCAGCGCACGGAGGGCACCGGCCGGGCGTCGGTGCGCGAGGGGCTGCGGCTGCTGCGGTCGCGGCCGGTGCTGCTGTCGACCTTCGTCGCGGACCTGCTGGCGATGGTCTTCGGCATGCCGCGGGCGGTCTTCCCGGAGCTCGCCGACGGGACGCTCGGCGGCGGCGCCACGACGGTCGGCCTGCTCAACGCGGCGCTCGCCGTCGGAACGCTGCTGGCCGCCCTGCTGTCGGGGCCGACCGGCCGGGTGCGGCGGCAGGGGCTCGGCGTGCTGCTCGCCGTCGGGGCCTGGGGCGCGGCGATCGTCGTGCTGGGGCTCGCGCCGGTGCTGTGGCTCGCGCTGCTCGCGCTCGCGGTGGCGGGCGCGGCCGACACCGTCAGCGCGGTGTGGCGGCAGTCGGTGCTGCAGGCCGCCACCCCGGACGAGTACCGCGGGCG
>DATMKB010000070.1:0-2672 GCA_035553635.1 Mycobacteriales bacterium | reverse complement strand
AGCGCGGTGCCGCTGGAGGCCACCATGCGGGCGCGCAGGAACGCGCGCACGTCGTCGGGCAGCGCCTGGGTGCGCGGGTCGTCCGCGCCCATCGCCTCGACGGCGTCGGCCAGCGCGGTGGTGCCGCCCTGCTCGAGCACGGGGCGCAGCAGCGGCAGCAGCTCCACGCGCGGACCGGTGAGCGCCGCGGGGCCGGAGCACATGAGCGTGAGCGACCGGACGGCGTCGGGCTGCGCCAGGACGGCGGCGCGGCTGACGAGCCCGCCGAAGGAGTGGCCCACCAGGTGCACCGGTCCGGTGCCGAGCGCGTCGAGCAGCGCGAGCAGGTCCTGCGCCAGCGCGTCGACGGCGTAGGCGGCCTCGTCGTCGGGACCTGGCGACTCGTACTGCCCGCGCTGGTCGACGGCCACCGCCCGACGGCCGGTCGCCGCCAGCGGCTCGAGCACGAGGCGGAAGTCCTCCTTGCTGCCCGTGAAGCCCGGGACGAGGACGACCGGAGTACCGGTGCCCGCGACGTCGACCACGGCGAGCGGGCCGCCGCGCACCTCGACGTCGCGGCGCACGGCACCGGGGGGCAGCGGCAGCCGGCCGACGATGCTCACGGCCAGAGGCTAGCGAGGCGGCAGGGCGTGCAGGACGACGTCGGACAGGCCGGCGTCGTCGACGGTGCAGGTCAGGTAGGTGCACACGGGCTGCCGGCGCCGGTCGGTCGGCGACCCCGGGTTGAGCAGGCGGGTGCCCCGCGGCGTGGTGGTGTCCCACGGGATGTGGCTGTGGCCGAAGACGAGGACGTCGACGTCCGGGTGGTCGCGGTCGGCGCGCGCCTCGCGGCCGGCGGCGGGGCCGGTCTCGTGCACGACGGCGAGGCGCACGCCGTGCAGCTCCGCGCGCGCCACCTCCGGCAGGCGCGCGCGCAGCTCGGCGCCGTCGTTGTTGCCCCAGCACGCGAGCAGCGCGCGGGACCGCTCCTCGAGCGCGTCGAGCAGCGCGACGTCGACCCAGTCGCCGGCGTGCACGACGAGGTCGGCGTCCTCGACCTCGCGCCAGACCTGCGGCGGCAGGTCGCGGGCGCGGCGAGGGACGTGGGTGTCAGCGAGCAGCAGCAGGCGCACGCCGCCATGCTCGCGCAGCGGCTACAGGCCGCTGACCACCGCGGGCAGCGGCATCCCGTCGAGCACGACGTCGGTGAGGCCGGCGACGTCACCGCACTCGACGCAGCGCGCGCCGAGGACGACCCACTCGACGTGCTCGCCGTCGGGCGCGGACAGGCCGGCGGCGACCTCCGCCAACGAGTGCCCGCAGCCGGCGCACGACCACATGGGCGGGAACGTCCAGCGCGCGGCGGAGTCGAGCACCGACACCGCGAAGGCGCAGGCGACGCACCGCCGCCGGGCGACCCCGGCGACCGGGTCCGCCTCGACGTAGTGCCACGTCGGCCGCTCGTCGCCGTGCTGCCCGCAGGTCAGCACCAGCGTGTCGGTGACGGCCGGCGCCCCGGGCAGGGCGGAGAGCCAGGCCCGGAGGTCGTCGGCGTCCTCGGCCTTGCGGCCCGCGCGCAGCACCATGCCCTTCGCATCGGCGCCGCGGCGGGCGGGATTGAGGCCTCCTCAGCCCGCGCTGGTGTCGGCGGTGGGGGCGTCGGCCGCGCCGCCACGGCCACGACCGCGGCCACCGCGGCGGCGGCGCCGCTTCGGGGCGTCGCCGGAGGCCTCGGCGGCGTCGTCGGACGGGCCGGTGGTCGGAGCGCCCTCGCCCGCGGCCCGGGCCGCGCCGCTGCCGCGGGTGCGCTGGCGCGGCCGGCCGGAGCGGGACGGCAGCTGCGGCGCGTCGTCCGAGGCGCCCGCCTCGGCCGGACGGTCGTCGCGGGCGCCGCCGCGTGCGTCGCGGTCGCGCCCCGCAGCCCGGCCGCCGGCCGGCTTGCGCCGCCCGGTCTCGCCGAGGTCCTCGACCGCCTCGGCCTCCAGGCCCTCGCGGGTGCGCTGCGCGCGAGGCAGGACGCCCTTCGTGCCGGCCGGGATGCCGAGGTCCTCGAACAGGTGCGGGCTGCTGCTGTAGGTCTCGGCCGGCTCGGCGAACGGCAGGTCGAGCGCCTTGTTGATGAGGCCCCACTTCGGCACGTCGTCCCAGTCGACGAACGTGACGGCGACGCCCTTGGCGCCCGCGCGGCCGGTGCGGCCGATGCGGTGCAGGAAGGTCGCCTCGTCGTCGGGGCACTGGTAGTTCACGACGTGCGTGACGTCCTGGACGTCGATGCCGCGCGCGGCGACGTCGGTCGCCACCAGGACGTCGATCTTGCCGCTGCGGAACGCGCGCAGGGCCTGCTCGCGGGCGCCCTGGCCGAGGTCGCCGTGCACGGCGGCGGCGGCGAAGCCGCGCTCCACCATGTCGGCGGCGACCTTGTCGCAGGTGCGCTTGGTGCGGCAGAAGACCATGGTCAGCCCGCGGCCCTCGGCCTGCAGGATGCGGGCGAGCATCTCGCCCTTGTCCATCGCGTGCGCGCGGTAGACGAAGATCTTGGTGTCGGGGACCGTGCGGCCCTCGTCCGGCTCCTCGGCGCGGATGTGCGTCGGCTGCGACATGAAGCGGCGGGCCATCGTGACGACCGGGCCGGGCATCGTCGCGGAGAAGAGCATGGTCTGCCGCGTCGTCGGGAGCAGCTCGAGGATGCGCTC
>DATMKB010000069.1:0-3189 GCA_035553635.1 Mycobacteriales bacterium | reverse complement strand
CCGACGCTGAACGGCAGGCCCAGGACGCGGGCGGCGTCCTTGATCGCGGCCTTGGCCTTGATCGTGCCGTACGTGATGATCTGGGCGACCCGCTCCTCGCCGTACTTCTCGGTGGCGTAGCGGATCATGTCGCCGCGCCGGCGCTCGTCGAAGTCCATGTCGATGTCGGGCATCGAGATGCGCTCGGGGTTGAGGAAGCGCTCGAACAGCAGCTTGTGCTCGATGGGGTCGAGCTCGGTGATGCCGAGGGCGTAGGCCACCAGTGAGCCGGCCGCCGACCCGCGGCCCGGGCCGACGCGGATGCCCGCGCTCTTGGCGTAGGCGACGAGGTCGGCCGTCACGAGGAAGTACCCCGGGAAGCCCATCTGGCAGATGACGTCGACCTCGTAGTCGGCCTGCCGCACGTGGCCCTCCGGCACACCCGCCGGGAAGCGCGTGCGCAGGCCCTCGTGCACCTGCGCCCTCAGGTACGTCTGCTCGGTGTAGCCCTCGGGGACCTCCACCCGGGGCATGAGGTCGGCGCCCTCGGTGAAGGAGGTCTCGCACCGCTCGGCGACGAGCAGGGTGTTGTCGCAGGCCTCGGGGAACTCGCGCCAGAGGTCGCGCATCTCGCGCGGGCTCTTGAGGTAGAAGTCCTGCGCGTCGAACTTGAAGCGGTTCGGGTCGCTCATCGTCTTGCCGGACTGCACGCACAGCAGCACCTCGTGGGCGCGGGCGTCCTCCGGGTGCGTGTAGTGCAGGTCGTTCGTCGCGAGGAACGGGATCGACATCTCCTTCGCGAGCCGGATGAGGTCCTTCTGGGCCCTCCGCTCGATGGGGATGCCGTGGTCCATCAGCTCGCAGAAGAAGTTCTGCTCGCCGAAGATCTCGCGGAACTCGCCCGCGCTGCGCTTGGCCTTCTCGTACTCGCCCATGCGCAGGTAGGTCTGGATCTCGCCGGACGGGCACCCCGTGGTGGCTATGAGGTCGACGTTCGGCCGGACGTGCTCGGCGAGGAGCTCCTTGTCCATGCGGGGCTTGTAGTAGTAGCCCTCGAGGCTGGCCAGGCTGGAGAGCTTGAACAGCCGGTGCATGCCCTCGGTGGAGGTCGAGAGCATCGTCATGTGGGTGTAGGCGCCGCCGCCCGAGACGTCGTCCTCGCCGCCGTCGCCCCAGCGGACGCGGCTCCTGTCGAACCGGCTGCCCGGCGCGACGTAGGCCTCCGTGCCGATGATCGGCTTGACGCCGTGGGCCTGCGCCTTCTTCCAGAAGTCGTAGGCGCCGAAGACGTTGCCGTGGTCGGTCATCGCCAGGGCCGGCATGCCGAGCTCGGCGGTCTTGGCGAACAGCTCGTCGAGCCGGGCCGCACCGTCGAGCATCGAGTACTCGGTGTGCACGTGCAGGTGCACGAACGAGTCGCTCTCGCCCTTGCCGGCTGACATGACGGCGCTCACCTCCGGTCGGACGGCGCACGAACGCGCAGTGGAGCAGCGTCGGTCCGAGGGGAAGGGCGGGCCGTGCTGTGCAGGGCTCAGATGGTCGCACGCGCCACCGACAGTTCGTGGGAGCACGCCCGGGCCTGTCGTGGGAGGGTGCGCCCCGTGGCTACGGGCACCGGCACGTGGCTGGCCGCCTTCGGGGCCAGCGTCCTCGTCGGGCACCACCTCGGAGCGCTGCCGGCCGGCCTGGGCGACGCCGGGGGCGGCACCCGCTGGGTCGACTGGCTCGACCTGCTCACGCCGTACGCCGTCGTCGGGACGGCCCTGCTCGTCCTGCGGACGGGCGGCGCCGGCCGCCGGACCTGGGCGCTGGCGGCTGCCGGCGCCGTGGCCTACGTGCAGGGCCACGGCCTGCACCTGGCGGCGAACTCGGTGGGCAACGCCCGCGGCGACGCCGCGCCCGTGCACCTGTGGGACGAGCTCGTGGGGCACGCCGTCTGGTACGCCGGGCTCGCCGCCCTCGTGGTCGCGCTCGTGCCGGCCGTGCGGCGCAGCGGCGTCCGCACGGGCCCGGCGGCGCTGGCGCTGGCCGCCGGCGTCGGGCTGACCTGGGCGACGAACGCGCTCGAGGGCCACACCGCCTGGTGGGCGCTGCCCGTCGCGCTGGCGCTGGCGGCCTGGGGATGGCGCCTGCGCCAGGAGGCCGCGGGCCGGCTGCTGCTCGCGGCCTACCCGCTGGCGGCCGCCGTCCTGGCGGGCTGGGGCCTGTGGCAGGGCGGCTTCCCGCAGCCCTCCGACGTCGGCGGGCCGTAGGGCTCAGGCCGCCAGCGGGCCGTCCCAGGGCTCCGGGACGCCGCCGAGCAGCTGCCGGACGAACTCCCGCAGGTACCAGCGGCCGAACTCCCGCACCACCGGCGTCCGGGGCACGGTCATGAGCAGCCCCCGCCCCGCCAGGCGGTCGGCGAGCGCGAACAGGTCGTCGAGGCGCTGCAGCGCGTCCACGGCCGACGGCGCGACCTCCTCGACGGGTCGAGGACCTGCACGCCCCGCGCCGCTGCGGCCTCGAACGTCTCGTCGGCGCGCTGGGCGGGAGCCGACCAGCGGGCTCCCAGCTCGCGCACGAGCTGCTGCAGCTCCGGCGGCAGGACCCGCCCCTCCTGCTCCTGCAGCGCCAGGAGCCGCAGCTCGCGCATCAGGGCGTCGTGGTGCTCGCGCGCGGCGAGCAGGAGCTGCACCGGCACGTGCCGGAGCTCGACCCGCCGACGGGCGCTGCCGGGGTCGGCAGCGGCGTAGCGGCCGAGCGAGGGGGACGGGAGCTGCGTGGTCATGGCGCCTCCGCGGGCCGGGCGGGGAGGCCGCCCTCGCCCGCGACCCTACGCTCCGTGCAGCGGCCCGCCGGGCCCCGCGTGGTGGGATGACCCGCATGACGGCGTCCCCCTCCCCCGGCCTGCCGGCGCTGCCGACCGTCCGGTACGGCGACGCGTCCCTCGCCGACGTCCTGCCGTCGGTGCTGGCCTCGCTCGGGGTCGCCGGGGAGCCGAACCCGCTGGGCCTCGAGGACACCGCCCGCACCGTCCTGCTCCTCGTCGACGGCATGGGCTGGGAGCTGCTGCGGCGCTCCCCCGAGGCCGCGCCGTTCCTGAGCGGGCTGGCGGGCCGGCCGCTCACCGCCGGCTTCCCCTCGACGACGGTCACCAGCCTCACCTCGCTCGGCACCGGCCTGCCCCCGGGCGAGCACGGCCTGACCGGCTACACCTCCTGGCTCGAGGAG
>DATMKB010000068.1:0-4232 GCA_035553635.1 Mycobacteriales bacterium | reverse complement strand
CATGTCGACGGTGCGGAAGAAGTTCGCGCCCGTGCGGTCCATCTTGTTGACGAAGCAGATGCGCGGCACGCCGTACTTGTCGGCCTGGCGCCACACCGTCTCGGACTGCGGCTCGACGCCGGCGACCGAGTCGAACACCGTCACGGCGCCGTCGAGCACGCGCAGCGAGCGCTCCACCTCGACGGTGAAGTCGACGTGGCCCGGGGTGTCGATGATGTTGATGCGGTGGCCGGCCCACTCGCAGGTCGTGGCGGCGGAGGTGATGGTGATGCCGCGCTCCTGCTCCTGCGCCATCCAGTCCATCGTCGCGGCGCCGTCGTGCACCTCGCCGATCTTGTACGCGCGACCGGTGTAGTACAGGATCCGCTCGGTCGTCGTGGTCTTGCCGGCGTCGATGTGCGCCATGATCCCGATGTTGCGGGTCTTGGCGAGGACCTCGTTGCTGGCCACTGCTTCGTCTCTTCCCTGTAGGGCTGTGCTCGGGGGCTGCTCTGGCGTCCGGGGGTGGCCCGGGGACTACCAGCGGTAGTGCGCGAAGGCCTTGTTCGACTCGGCCATCTTGTGCGTGTCCTCGCGGCGCTTGACGCTCGCGCCGAGGCCGTTGCTGGCGTCCAGCAGCTCGTTCATGAGGCGCTCGGTCATCGTCTTCTCGCGGCGGGCGCGGGAGTACTGGATGAGCCAGCGCAGCGCGAGGGTGGTGCTGCGGCCGGCGCGGACCTCGACGGGCACCTGGTAGGTGGCGCCACCGACGCGGCGGCTCTTGACCTCGAGGGTCGGCTTGACGTTGTCCAGCGCGCGCTTGAGCGTGATGACCGGGTCGGTGCCGGTCTTCTCGCGGCAGCCCTCGAGGGCGCCGTAGACGATGCGCTCGGCGACGGAGCGCTTGCCGCCGATGAGCACCTTGTTGATGAGGCTCGTGACCAGCGGCGAGCCGTAGACCGGGTCGGTGACGACCGGGTGCTTCGGGGCGGGGCCCTTGCGAGGCACTAGCTCTTCTCCTTCTTCGCGCCGTAGCGGCTGCGCGCCTGCTTGCGGTTGCGGACGCCCTGGGTGTCGAGCGAGCCACGGATGATCTTGTAGCGGACGCCGGGCAGGTCCTTCACGCGGCCACCGCGGACGAGCACGATCGAGTGCTCCTGCAGGTTGTGGCCGACGCCCGGGATGTAGGCGGTGACCTCGATGCCGCTGGTCAGGCGCACGCGGGCGACCTTGCGCAGCGCCGAGTTCGGCTTCTTCGGGGTGGTCGTGTAGACGCGGGTGCACACGCCGCGACGCTGCGGGCTCCCCTTGAGGGCCGGCGTCTTGGTCTTCTCGACCTTGTCCTGCCGGCCCTTGCGGACCAGCTGCTGGATCGTGGGCAACGCGTCTCCTGCTCGGTGTTCTGCTCGGTGGTCGTGCTGTCTGGGGGTCCTGCTCCCGCCCACGTGGTCGGGCGTGTCGCCGGACCGGGCTCCGCCCCGGTCCTCGTGCGCGGAGGGAGGGGGCGCGGGATGGTGCTGGCCCTGCGCTGCCCGGTGCCGACGGGGAGTCGGCGGTCGGGCACGCGGGCAGGCCCGGGTCACCCCAGACACGAGGAGCGAGCCTACCTGCCGCTGTCCGGAGGGTCAAAGCCGCGCCGGAGCCGCCGGACGGGTGGTGTCCACCCGACACGCCGGACCTCCGTTGCGCGGTGGTGTTACCCGCGGTAACACTAGCGGAGCGCGGCCCTCCCCCGGCCGCCGCCCGCCCGCCTGGAGGACGTCGTGACCGCTCCCGCCCCGCTCGCCCGCACGGCCGACCGGATCAAGGACCGGCTGCCCGAGCGCTTGCTCACCACCACCGAGCCTGCGCCGCCGTCGGGCCGCTTCTCCTGGCTCGTCGTGGCGGCGTGCACCTGGATCCTCGTCGGGCTCTTCGTCGACGGCTACTTCCACGTGCACGACGACTCGCTCGAGAGCTTCTTCACGCCGTGGCACGCGCTGCTCTACAGCGGCGCGGCGGCGGCCGTCGTCGTGCACCTGGTCGAGAACCGGCGGGCCGGCGGCCTGCGCCCGGGCTACGGCGGAAGCCTCGTCGGCGGGCTCGTCGTGTCGGTGGCGGGCGGCGCCGACATGGTCTGGCACGAGGTCTTCGGCGTCGAGGCCGACCTCGAGGCCCTGCTCTCGCCGCCGCACCTGCTGCTCATCGTCGCGGGGACGCTCGTGTTCGCCGGCCCGATGCGCGCCGCTGTCCTGGCCGGCTCCGGCGGGCTGCCGGCCGCGTTCAGCGCCGCCTTCGTGGTCACCGGGCTCGCGTTCTTCACGCAGTACGCCAACCCGTTCACGCACCTCTACCCGGTGGCCGGGTACGTGCCCGACGGCGGCGCCGCGGGCGGTGTGGCGGTCGACGCGGCGGGGCTCGAGGAGCTCGGCCAGGTCGCCGGCGTCGCCGGGGTGGTGGTGTTCGCGGCCCTCGTCGGCGGCTCGGTCGCCGTCCTGCGGACGCTGCGCGACCTGCCGGCCGGCGCCTACCTCGTGGCGCTCGCCGTCCCGGTGGCGTTCCTCGGCACCCTGCGCGGCACCCTGTGGCTCCTGCCGGCGGCCGTGGTCGCGGGCCTGCTCACCGAGCAGCTGCGCCGCCTCGGCCCGGCCGCGCTGGCGGCGGCGTCGTCGGCGCTGCTGTTCACGGGCTGGGCGCTCACCCTGTCGCTGCTGCGCGACGTCGCCTGGAGCCTCGAGCTCCTCAGCGGCACCGTCTGCTCGGCGGTGGCCGCGGCCTACCTCGTCGGCTGGGCGGTCGAGGCGGGCCGCCGGGGGGCACGACAGGCGGCGTGACCCGGTCGCCCCGCCCCGACCGGGCGGCGCTGCTCGCCGCCTACGGGCGCACCGTCCCCGACCTGGTCCGCCCCGGCACCCGGGTGCTGCTCTGCGGCATCAACCCGTCGCTGGAGTCGGGCGCCGTCGGCCTGCACTTCGCCAGCCCGAGCAACCGGCTGTGGCCGGTGCTGCACGCCTCCGGCTGGACGCCGCGGCGGCTGCACCCGGCCGAGACGGACGCGGTGCTCGAGGCGGGCCTCGGCGTCACCAACCTCGTCGCCCGCGCCACCGCCCGCGCCGACGAGCTCGAGGACGACGAGCTGCGGGCCGGGCTGCCCGCGGTGGGGGCGCTGGCCGACCGGTACGACGTCCCGTGGGTCGCCTTCCTCGGGCTGACCGCCTACCGCACCGCCACGGGCGACCGCACCGCGTCGGTCGGGCCGCAGGAGCGGCGCACCGGCCGGGCGCGCACCTGGCTGCTCCCGAACCCGAGCGGCCTCAACGCCTCCTGGCAGCTGCCGCGGCTCGCCGAGGCCTACGGCGCGCTGCGGGAGGCGGCCTACGGCCCGAAGCCGTAGACGGCGAACAGCGCGAACAGCGCCGCGACCGCGAGCACCGCGAGGACGCAGAGCACGACGTTCACCCAGGCCACGATGCGCGCCGCCTGCGCCAGGCCCGCTCCGGTGAGCCGGCCCCCGCTCGCGGCGATGTCACGGCGCGAGCGCCCGGCCAGCACCAGCGCGACGACGGCCGGGACGAACGGCAGCAGGACGAAGGAGAGCACCGCGAGCACGAGCGCGACGACGGCGCGGGTGTCCGTCTGGGCCGGGCCGGTCTGCACAGACTCGGTCGGGGCGCCGGTCGGGGCGCCGGTCGCGCTGCCGCCGGCGACGCCGCCCCCGGGCCCGTAGCCCGGGACCGGGCCGGACTGCCCCGTCCACGGGGGCGGCGGGCCCCAGGTGCCGGCGGGCTCGTCGGGCGCGGGGTCCTGCGGCACGGTCACGACGGCACTCCTGTCGAGGTGTCCACGGAGAAGGAGGCCTCGCCCGCCACCGCGACGAGCAGCACGAAGGCGAGCACGGCCAGCGCGCAGAGGCCGATGTTGATCCAGGCGATGATGCGCGAGGCCTTGACCAGGCCGGTGCCGGTGAGCCGGCCGCCGGACGCGGCGATGGTGCGGGCGGAGCTGCTCGCCAGCACCAGGGCGATCACCGCGGGCACGAACGGGCAGACGACGAACGACCCGACCGCGAGGACGAGCGCGACGACCGCCTTGGTCTCGGTCTGCTGCGGACCGGGGCCCCAGCCGGGCGGCGGGCCGTAGCCGGGCGGCGCGCCGTAGCCGGGCGGCGCGCCGTAGCCGGGCGCTCCCCAGCCGCCGTACCCGGGGGCGCCGGGGGCGCCGTAGGGAGCGCCCTGGGGGCCCGCACCGCCGCCGGAGGCATCGCCCTGCCACCC
>DATMKB010000067.1:0-2378 GCA_035553635.1 Mycobacteriales bacterium | reverse complement strand
GGCCTTGCTGGCCTTGCTGGCCTTGCTGGCCTTGCTGGCCTTGGTGGTCTCGGTGGCCTCGGCGGTCTCGGCGGTCTTCGTCGGGGACGCCTTCGCGGGCGCAGCGGCCTTCGCTGCGGTCGCCTTCGAGGGGGCAGCGGCCTTCGCCGCGGTCGCCTTCGCCGGGGTCGCCGTCGCCGGGGTCGCCTTCGCCGGGGTCGCCGTCGCCGGGGTCGCCTTCGCCGTGGCGGCCTTCGCGGGCGCGGTCGCCTTCGCGGAGGACGCCTTCGCCGCCGCCGTCACCTTCGCCGGAGCCGCCTTGGCCACGGCGGCCTTGGCCCCGGCGGCCTTCGCCGGCCCGGTCGCCCGCGCGGGCGCGGCAGCCTTCGCCGGCGCGGCAGCCTTCGCCGGCGCAGCGGCCTTCGCCGGCGATGCCTTCGCGGCCGCGGACCGCGCGGGCGCCGCGCCGGCGCGCTTGGACGGGTCGACCGCACCGGCCGGTGGCCGCACGGTCACCGCCGGCGAGCCCCCGCTCCCGGTGACCCGCTTGAGGCCGGAGCGCACGGCGGCCGTGATGCGCTTGCCCGCCACGCTGCCCCCACACGAGTGCCGCCCGCGCACGGGCATGATCACGTCACCAGGAGGATAGTGCGCCCGACCCCGGGAGCGTCAGCAGGCCGGACGCACGCGTCCCGGCGCGTCCGAACCGGCCCACGACGACGACCCGTCCCTCTGATCGGGAGGCGGGGACCGCACTCCGCACCGCTCCGCAGTGCGGATCCGCGCTCACGATCACCGGTCACGCCCTCACAACCCCGTGGCGCAGGACGCCGCGAGCGCTAGCATCGCCGGCGCCGCAGTGACGGGGACGAGTAGCGACGGACGCAGCGCGCAGCGAGCCGGGGACGGTGCGAGCCCGGACGCCTGGCCGTCGTGAAGATCACCCCCTGAGCGGCACGGCACGGCAAGAGGGGGGACCGGCCCGACCGGTCCCAAGGAGGGTGGTACCGCGGGGCCGCGCGCCTCGTCCCTCCGTCGAGCACCCCCGACGGACGAGGACCACCGACATGCGCCAGCTGCCCGCCCAGGTCGACCTGCCCGAGCTCGAGCACCGGCTGCTCGAGCGGTGGGAGCGCTCGCGCGTGTTCGAGCGCAGCCTCGAGCAGACCGCCGACGGCGACCCGTGGGTGTTCTACGAGGGTCCCCCGACCGCCAACGGCAAGCCGGGCACGCACCACGTCGAGGCCCGGGTCTTCAAGGACCTGTTCCCCCGCTTCAAGACGATGCAGGGCCGCTCGGTCCCGCGCCGGGCCGGCTGGGACTGCCACGGCCTGCCGGTGGAGCTCGCCGTCGAGAAGGAGCTCGGCTTCACGGGCAAGGGCGACATCGAGGCCTACGGCGTCGCCGAGTTCAACGCGAAGTGCCGGGAGAGCGTGCTGCGGCACGTCGACGAGTTCGAGCGGATGACCCGCCGCATGGGCTACTGGGTCGACATGGCCGAGGCCTACCGGACCATGGACCCCGCCTACGTGCAGAGCGTGTGGTGGTCGCTCAAGCAGATCGCCGACAAGGGCCTGCTCGTCGAGGACTTCCGCGTCGCCCCGTGGTGCCCCCGCTGCGGCACCGCCCTGTCGGACCACGAGCTCGGCCAGCCCGGCGCCTACCGCGACGTCACCGACCCGTCGGTCTACGTCCGCTTCCCGGTGACCGAGGGGCCGCTGGCCGAGCAGGGGGCAGCCCTGCTGGTCTGGACGACCACCCCGTGGACGCTCGTGAGCAACACCGCCGTCGCCGTCCACCCGGACGTGACGTACGTGAGCGCGCGCGCCGGCGACGAGGTGGTCGTGCTGGCCGAGCCGCTGCTCGAGGCGGTCCTGGGCGAGGACGCCGGCCGGTCGTGGGAGGTGCTCGAGCGCTTCCCCGGCCGGGCGCTCGAGCGCACGCGCTACCGCCGGCCCTTCGACCTCATCGACGCCGGGCGCTTCGAGGGTGACGCCCACTTCGTGGTCACCGCGGAGTACGTCACCACCGACGACGGCACCGGCCTTGTGCACCAGTCCCCCGCCTTCGGCGCCGACGACCTCGCGGTGGGGCGGCGCTACGGCCTGCCGGTGGTCAACCCGGTGCGGTCCGACGGCACGTTCGAGCCGGACCTCCCGCTCGTCGGCGGCTCGTTCTTCAAGAAGGCCGACGAGGCGCTCGTCGCCGACCTCGACGCCCGCGGGCTGCTGTTCCGGCACCTGCCGTACACGCACTCCTACCCGCACTGCTGGCGCTGCGACACGACGCTCCTCTACTACGCGCTGCCGTCCTGGTACGTCCGCACCACCGCCGTGAAGGACCGCCTCGTCGAGGAGAACGAGGGCACCGACTGGCACCCCGCGACGATCAAGCACGGC
>DATMKB010000066.1:0-4762 GCA_035553635.1 Mycobacteriales bacterium | reverse complement strand
CGAGGGCGGCGAGGACCCCGAGCGCCTCTACGACCCGGCCCGGCGCAGCGCCATCAAGCAGGTGGCGTCCGGCCGCTTCGGCGTCACGAGCGAGTACCTCGTCAACAGCGACGACATCCAGATCAAGATGGCCCAGGGCGCCAAGCCCGGCGAGGGCGGCCAGCTGCCGGGCAACAAGGTGTACCCGCACATCGCCCGCACCCGTCACTCGACGCCCGGCGTCGGCCTCATCTCGCCGCCGCCGCACCACGACATCTACTCGATCGAGGACCTCGCGCAGCTCATCCACGACCTGAAGAACGCCAACCGGGACGCGCGGATCCACGTCAAGCTGGTGGCCGAGGTCGGCGTCGGCACCGTCGCGGCCGGGGTCTCCAAGGCGCACGCCGACGTGGTGCTCATCAGCGGTCACGACGGCGGCACGGGCGCGTCGCCGCTGACGTCGCTCAAGCACGCCGGCGCGCCGTGGGAGCTGGGCCTGGCCGAGACGCAGCAGACGCTGCTGCTCAACGGGCTGCGCGACCGCATCGTCGTGCAGGTCGACGGCCAGCTCAAGACCGGGCGCGACGTCGTCATCGGCGCGCTGCTCGGCGCCGAGGAGTACGGCTTCGCGACGGCGCCGCTCGTGGTCAGCGGCTGCATCATGATGCGCGTCTGCCACCTCGACACGTGCCCGGTCGGCATCGCGACGCAGAACCCCGTGCTGCGGGCCAAGTACAGCGGCCAGGCCGACTACCTCGTGACGTTCTTCGAGTACGTCGCGCAGGAGGTCCGCGAGATCCTGGCGGAGCTCGGCTTCCGCTCGCTCGACGAGGCGATCGGCTGCACGGAGGTGCTCGACACCCGCCGCGCGGTCGACCACTGGAAGGCCTCCGGCCTCGACCTGTCGCCGGTGCTGCACGCCCCCGAGCTGCCCGAGGGCGCGTCGCGCACGAAGGTCGTCGAGCAGGACCACGGCCTCGACAAGGCGCTCGACAACGAGCTGATCGCCCGGGCCGCCGAGGCGCTCGAGAGCGGCACCCCGGTGCGCATCGAGACCACCGTGCGCAACGTGAACCGCACGGTCGGCACGATGCTCGGCGCCGAGCTCACCCGCCGGCACGGCGGCAAGGGCCTGCCCGACGGCACGGTCGACGTGCACCTGCGCGGCTCGGCCGGCCAGTCCTTCGGCGCCTTCCTCCCGCGCGGCATCGTGCTGCGGCTCGAGGGCGACGCCAACGACTACGTCGGCAAGGGCCTGTCGGGCGGTCGCGTGATCGTGCGGCCCGACCGCACCGCGACGTTCCCGGCCGAGGACAACGTCATCGCCGGCAACACGCTGCTGTACGGCGCCACGGGCGGCACGCTGCTCGTCCGCGGCCGCGTGGGGGAGCGGTTCTGCGTCCGCAACTCCGGGGCCACCGCCGTCGTCGAGGGCGTCGGTGACCACGCGTGCGAGTACATGACCGGCGGTCGCGTCGCGATCCTCGGGCCCACCGGGCGCAACGTCGCGGCCGGCATGAGCGGTGGCGTCGCGTACGTCCTCGACCTCGAGCCGGGCAAGGTCAACGGCGAGATGGTCGAGCTCGAGGAGCTCACCGAGGGCGACGTCGAGACGCTCCGCGAGATGCTCACCGAGCACGCCGAGGAGACCGGCTCGCCGGTCGCCGCCGGGCTGCTCGAGGGCTGGCCGGCCGCCGTCGGCCGCTTCACCAAGGTGATGCCGCGCGACTACAAGAAGGTGCTCGAGGCGATGGACCGCGCCCGCGAGAGCGGCGAGGACGTCGACGCCGCCGTCATGGCCGCGATCGCGCCGGCGCCGTCCGCCACTCCTCCGATGCTGAAGAAGGGCTGAGCCGTGGCCGACCCCAAGGGCTTCCTCGAGCACACCCGCGCGCTGCCGCAGCGGCGCCCCGTCGACGTCCGCATCCGCGACTGGAAGGAGGTCTACGAGGACTTCCCCGCCGGCCACCTGCACGACCAGGCGGCGCGGTGCATGGACTGCGGCATCCCGTTCTGCCACAACGGCTGCCCCCTCGGGAACCTCATCCCCGAGTGGAACGACCTCGTGTGGAAGGACGACTGGACGGAGGCGTCCGAGCGGCTGCACGCCACCAACAACTTCCCGGAGTTCACCGGTCGGCTGTGCCCGGCGCCGTGCGAGGCCGCGTGCGTGCTCGGCATCAACGACGACCCGGTCACCATCAAGCAGGTCGAGGTGGAGATCGGCGACCGCGCCTGGGAGGACGGTCTCGTCCGGCCGCAGCCACCGGCGCAGCGCACGGGCAAGAAGGTCGCCGTCGTCGGCTCCGGACCCGCCGGCCTGGCCGCCGCCCAGCAGCTCACCCGCGCGGGCCACGACGTCGTCGTGCTCGAGCGCGCGGACCGCATCGGCGGCCTGCTGCGCTACGGCATCCCCGAGTTCAAGATGGAGAAGCGGGTCCTCGACCGGCGCCTCGAGCAGATGCGCGCCGAGGGCACCGTCTTCCGCACCGGCGTCGACGTCGGCCGCGACGTCACGGTGGAGGAGCTGCGGGAGCAGCACGACGCCGTCGTTCTCGCCGGCGGCTCCACCACGGGTCGCGACCTCCCGGCCGAGGGCCGCGAGCTCGCCGGCATCCACCTGGCGATGGAGTACCTCGTGCCGGCCAACCGCCGGCAGGAGGGCGACGACAGCGACTGGATCGACGCCGCCGGCAAGGACGTCGTCATCATCGGCGGCGGCGACACCGGCGCCGACTGCCTCGGCACCGCCCACCGCCAGGGCGCCCGGTCGGTGACCCAGCTCGAGATCATGCCGCGGCCGCCGGAGACCCGCGCCGAGTCGACGCCGTGGCCCACCTGGCCGCTCATGCACCGCACGTCGTCGGCGCACGAGGAGGGCGGCGAGCGGCTGTTCTCGGTCAACACGCAGCGCTTCGTCGGCGACGACGAGGGCCGCGTGGCCGGGCTCGAGATCGTCGAGGTCCGCATGGTCGACGGCCGGTTCGAGCCGGTCGAGGGCACCGAGCAGGTGCTGCCGGCGCAGCTCGTGCTGCTCGCCATGGGGTTCACCGGCCCCGAGCGCTACCTGCCCGAGGCGCTCGGCGTCGACCTGGACGGCCGCGGCAACGTCGCGCGCGACGCCTCCTGGGCCTCGAGCGTCCCCGGCGTCTTCGTCGCGGGCGACATGGGGCGCGGCCAGTCGCTCATCGTCTGGGCCATCGCGGAGGGCCGGTCCTGCGCCGCCGCCGTCGACCGGTTCCTGTGCGGCGAGACGCTCCTGCCCTCGCCGGTGACGCCGACGTCGCGCTAGCGGGCGCTCGGGCCCGACGGGCCTAGGGTGGGACCGTGAAGCGTCGCGCCAAGATCGTCTGCACGCTCGGCCCGGCGACGGGCACGTACGAGGGCGTGCGCGGGCTCGTCTACGCGGGCATGGACGTGGCGCGGCTGAACTTCTCGCACGGCAGCCACGACCAGCACCGCCAGGCCTACGAGTGGGTCCGCCGCGCCTCGGACGAGTCCGGTCGCGGCGTGGGCGTCCTCGTCGACCTGCAGGGGCCGAAGATCCGGCTCGGCCGCTTCGCGCAGGGCCCCGTGGTCTGGGCCACCGGCGAGACCGTCACCATCACCACCGACGACGTCCCGGGCGACCACGACCGCGTCTCCACCACGTACAAGGGCCTGCCCGGCGACGTCTCGGTGGGCGACCGCCTGCTCGTCGACGACGGGCGCGTCGGCCTGCGGGTCGTGGGCGTCGAGGGCGACGACGTCCGGCTGCTCGTCACCGAGGGCGGCCCGGTCTCCGACAACAAGGGCCTGTCGCTGCCGGGCGTCGCCGTCTCGGTGCCCGCGCTCACCGAGAAGGACGAGGCCGACCTGCGCTTCGCCCTCACCCTGCGCGCCGACCTCGTCGCCCTGTCGTTCGTGCGCGGGCCCGCCGACGTCGAGCCCGTGCGCCGGGTCATGGACGAGGTCGGCGTGCACCTGCCGGTCATCGCGAAGGTGGAGAAGCCGCAGGCCGTCGAGGTGCTCGACGACGTCGTCAGCGCCTTCGACGGGCTCATGGTCGCGCGCGGCGACCTCGGCGTGGAGATGCCGCTCGAGAAGGTGCCGCTCGTGCAGAAGCGCGCCGTCCAGGCCGCGCGCGAGCAGGCGAAGCCGGTCATCGTCGCCACCCAGATGCTCGACTCGATGGTGGGCGCGTCCCGGCCCACTCGCGCCGAGGCGTCCGACGTCGCGAACGCCGTCCTGGACGGCGCCGACGCGCTCATGCTCTCCGGCGAGACGAGCGTCGGCCGCTACCCGGTCGAGTCGGTCGCGACGATGGCGCGCATCATCAGCGCCGCCGAGGAGGACCTCAACCGGGTGCCCCGGGTCGAGACGGAGCTGCCGGGCATCGGCGGGGCCATCGCGGCCGCCGCCGCCGAGGTCGGCCGGCGCGTCGGCGCCCGCGCGCTCGTGGCCTTCACGCAGAGCGGCGACACGGCGCGGCGCCTGGCCGAGTACCGCTCGCCGATCCCGCTGCTCGCGTTCACGCCGATCCCGGAGGTGCGGTCGCAGCTCGCGCTCACGTGGGGCGTCGAGACGTTCCTCGTGCCGGCCGTGCAGCACACCGACGAGATGGTGCGCCAGGTCGACAGCGCGATGCTCGAGCTCGGCCGGATGCAGCCGGGGGAGCTGGTCACCATCGTGGCCGGCAGCCCGCCGTCCACGACCGGGTCGACGAACGCGATGCGCGTGCACCGGCTCGGGACGCGCATCCCCGCGCCGCCGCCCAGCGACCCGGCCAGCCCCGCCTGAG
>DATMKB010000065.1:0-6050 GCA_035553635.1 Mycobacteriales bacterium | reverse complement strand
AGGGCCGCGGCGTCGGCGCCTGGGCCGTCTTCGACGCGGTCGCCGACCGCACCGTCGAGGTGCGCACCGGCATCTCCTTCGTCGACGCCGACGGCGCCCGCCGCAACCTCGAGGCCGAGCTCGAGGGCCGCAGCTTCGACGACGTGCGGGCCGAGGCCCGCCGCGCGTGGAACCGAGAGCTCGGCAAGGTCCAGGTCACCGGCGGCGCCCCGGGTGACCTGACCACCTTCTACACCGCGCTGTACCACGCGCTGCTGCACCCGAACGCCTTCTCGGACGTCGACGGCCGCTACCTCGGCCAGGACGGCGTCGTCCGGTCGAGCGACAGCCACGTGCAGTACGCCAACTTCTCGTCCTGGGACACCTACAAGGGCCACAACCAGCTGCTCGCCACCGTCTGGCCCGACCGGTACCGCGACATGGTGCTGTCGCTGCTGCAGGTGGCGCGCGAGCGGGGGAACCTGCCGCGCTGGGCCGAGCAGAACCTCGACAGCGCGCACATGAGCGGCGACCCGGTGATCCCCATGGTGGTGGACGGCTGGTGCCGCGGCGTCCTCGACGGCGTCGCCCAGCCGGTGCTCGACGAGCTCTACGCCGAGCTGGTCGAGCTCGTCGACCGGCGGGAGCCGGCGTGGGAGGAGCTCGGCTACCTGCCGCTGGAGACCTCCGGGCGCGGCGCCGGCACCACGCTGGAGTACGGCGTCGCCGACTTCGCCCTGGCCGTGCTCGCCGACGCCACCGGCCGCGACGCCGACGCCGCGCGCTTCGCCGAGCAGTCGCTGGCCTACCGGGAGCTGCTCGACCCGGAGACGCGCTGGGTGCGCCCGCGCAGGGCCGACGGCACCTGGCACAGCCCGTTCGACCCGGCGCTCGACGAGACGGGCTTCCAGGAGGGCAACTCCTGGCAGTACTCGTGGCTCGCCCCGCACGACGCCCGCGGACTGTTCGACCGGATGGGCGGCGACGCCGCCGCCGTGGAGCGCCTGGACGTCCACTTCGCCGAGCCGGTGTCGGCGGTGCCCGTCGTGCCGTCGGAGGTCATGAACGAGGCGACCTTCTTCGGCATCGTCTACCGGACGCCGTTCTACGCCCCGGGCAACGAGCACGACCTGCAGACGCCGTGGATGTACCCGTTCGCGCGCCAGCCGTGGAAGACGGCGTCGGCGCACCGGCAGGCGCAGGGCTCCTTCCGGCCGACGCCCGACGGGCTGCCCGGCAACGACGACCTCGGCGGACTGTCCGGCTGGTACGTGTGGAGCGCGCTGGGTCTCGGGCCGGTGACGCCGGGAGCGCCGTTCCTCGTGCTCGGCAGCCCCCGCTTCGCCACCGCCGTGCTCGACCTGCCCGGCAGCAAGGACGTGCGCATCGAGGCGCCCGGCGCCTCACCTGCGGCCCGGTACGTCACCGGCGCGACGCTCGGCGGCGAGCCGCTCGACCGGGCGTGGCTCACGCACGACGAGCTGCGCAAGGGCGGCACGCTGCGGCTGAGCACGTCGGCGGTGCACGACCCGCGGTGGGCGACGTCGGCGGAGGCGGTTCCGCCGTCGCTGTCGGACAGCCCGCTGCGCGCGTTCGCCTGCCGCCCCTGACGGCGCGGCGCCCGACTAGCGTCGGGAGGGTGAGCAGCCGGGCGCAGGAGACCGTCGAGCGGATCTACGGCGACGTCGTCGCACGGAACCCCGCGGAGCCGGAGTTCCACCAGGCGGTGCGGGAGGTGGTCGACAGCCTGGCGGTGGTGCTCGACCGCCACGAGCAGGTCACCGACCTCAAGACCATCGAGCGGCTCTGCGAGCCGGAGCGGCAGGTCATCTTCCGCGTGCCGTGGCAGGACGACCGCGGCGAGGTGCACGTCAACCGGGGCTTCCGCGTCGAGTTCAGCTCCGCGCTGGGCCCCTACAAGGGCGGTCTGCGCTTCCACCCGTCGGTGAACCTCGGCATCGTGAAGTTCCTCGGGTTCGAGCAGGTGTTCAAGAACGCGCTCACCGGCATGCCGATCGGCGGCGGCAAGGGCGGGTCGGACTTCGATCCCAAGGGCCGCACCGACACCGAGGTCATGCGCTTCTGCCAGTCCTTCATGACCGAGCTGTACCGCCACCTCGGCGAGCACACCGACGTCCCCGCCGGCGACATCGGCGTCGGCGGGCGGGAGATCGGCTACCTGTTCGGCCAGTACAAGCGCATCACCAACCGCTACGAGGCCGGCGTCCTCACCGGCAAGGGCCTGTCGTACGGCGGCGCGCTCGTGCGCACGGAGGCGACCGGCTACGGCACCGTCTTCTTCGCCGCCGAGATGCTGGCCGCCCGCGGCGAGTCGCTGGAGGGCCGGCGCGTGAGCGTGTCGGGCTCCGGCAACGTCGCGGTGTACGCCGTGGAGAAGGCGCAGCAGCTGGGCGCGGTCGTCGTGACGGTCTCCGACTCCTCCGGCTACGTCGTGGAGGAGGGCGGGGTCGACCTCGAGCTGCTCAAGCAGGTCAAGGAGGTCGAGCGCGGGCGCCTCTCCTCCTACGCCGAGCGCTCGGGCAGCGCCCGGTACGTCGAGGGCGGCAGCGTGTGGGACGTGCCGTGCGACGTCGCCCTGCCGTGCGCGAGCCAGAACGAGCTGCCGGAGGAGGCCGCCGTCGCGCTGGTCCGCAACGGCTGCCGCTACGTCGCCGAGGGCGCCAACATGCCGACGACGCCGGGTGCGCTGCGGGTGCTGCGCGAGGCCGGCGCCTCGTTCGGCCCCGGCAAGGCGGCGAACGCCGGCGGCGTCGCCACCTCCGCGCTCGAGATGCAGCAGAACGCCTCGCGCGACCGCTGGACCTTCGAGCACACCGAGAGCCGGCTCGCCGACATCATGCGGGGCATCCACGCCCGCTGCTACGAGACCGCGGAGGAGTACGGCGCCCCCGGCGACCTCGTGCTCGGGGCGAACGTCGCCGGCTTCCTCACCGTCGCCGAGGCCGTGCACGCGCAGGGGCTGGTGTGAGCCGCGCCGTCCGGGTCGTCCCCTGCCTCGACGTCGACGCCGGACGCGTCGTCAAGGGCGTGAACTTCGTCGACCTCGTCGACGCCGGCGACCCGGTCGAGATGGCCCGCGTCTACGACGCCGAGGGCGCCGACGAGCTCGTCTTCCTCGACATCACCGCGTCGTCGGGGTCGCGCGAGACCACCTACGACGTCGTGCGGCGCACCGCCGAGCAGGTGTTCATCCCCCTCACCGTCGGCGGCGGCGTCCGCACCGTCGACGACGTCGACCGGCTGCTGCGCGCCGGCGCGGACAAGGTCGGGGTGAACACGGCGGCTCTCGCCCGGCCCGAGCTGCTGCGCGAGATCAGCCGCCGCTTCGGCGCGCAGGTGCTCGTGCTGTCGGTGGACGCCCGTCGCGCCGAGGGCACCCCCAGCGGCTTCGAGGTCACCACCCACGGCGGCCGGCGCGGCACCGGCACCGACGCCGTCGAGTGGGCCGCGCGCGGGGAGGAGCTCGGCGTCGGCGAGGTGCTGCTCAACTCGATGGACGCCGACGGCACGCGCGCCGGCTTCGACCTCGACCTGCTGCGGGCCGTGCGCGCCGAGGTGCGCGTGCCCGTCATCGCGAGCGGGGGAGCGGGCGAGGCCGCGCACTTCCCGCCGGCCGTCCGCGCCGGCGCCGACGCCGTGCTGGCGGCGAGCGTCTTCCACTTCGGCCACCTGACGATCGGCCAGGTCAAGGACGCCCTGCGGGACGACGGTCACCCCGTCCGCTGAGCCTGACGGGAATCGGAGCGGGCACGGCGGCGTCATGCTCCTCGTGCCCCCTCCGCGCCCGTCCACCATCCGGCGGGGCCTCGGCGTGCTCTGGGCGGGCGTCCAGGAGCAGCCGCGCATCTTCGCGCTGTCGGCGGTGGGCTCGGCGCTGTTCGGCCTCATGACCATCGCCCAGGCCCTGGTGCTCGGCGAGATCACCAGCCGCGTCATCGTGCCGGGCCTCGAGGAGGGCCGCACGACGCGCGCGGCGCTGGCCGCCGCGTTCTGCGCGGTCCTCGCCGTCGCCGTCCTCAAGGTGGTCGGCATCCTGGCCCGCCGGCTCGGGGCCGGCGTCATGCAGTACCGGCTGCAGGCGTCCTACCGGCGCCGCGTCACCCGCCGCTACCTGCAGCTGCCGCTCTCCTGGCACCAGGAGCACTCCACCGGCGAGCTGCTCAGCAACGCCAACAGCGACGTCGAGGCGACCTGGTACCCGGTCGCGCCGTTCCCGTTCGCCGTCGGCGTCGTGTTCATGCTCGTGGTCGCCCTCGGGCTGCTGTTCGTCACCGACCCGGTGCTGGCGCTCATCGGCTCGGTCGTCTTCCCGGCCATCGCCTGGCTGACGGTCGTCTACAGCCGGCGCATGTCGCCCCTGATGACCCGCGCGCAGCACCTGCGGGCGCAGGTCAGCAGCGCCGCGCACGAGAGCTTCGACGGCGCCCTCGTGGTCAAGACGCTCGGCCGGGAGGCCGACGAGACCGCGCGGTTCCGGGCCCGGGCCGAGGAGCTGCGCGACACGATGACGGCGGTCGGCCGGGTCCGCGGGCTGTACGACCCGGTCATGGAGTCGCTGCCGGTGCTGGGGGTGCTGCTCGTCCTGCTCGTCGGCACGTCCCGCGTCGGGTCGGGGGCGCTCGACGCCGGCGAGCTCGTGCGCGTCGCCTACCTGTTCACGCTGCTCGCCTTCCCGGTGCGAGCGCTGGGCTGGGTGCTCAACGAGCTGCCGCGCAGCGTCGTCGGCTGGGACCGCGTGCAGCGCGTGCTCACCGCCGAGGGCGCCCAGGAGCACGGGGAGCACCGGCTGGAGGGCTCGGGCGCCACCGCGCTGGAGGTCGCCGGGCTCTCGTTCGCCTACGGCGACGCCGGCGTGCTGTCCGAGGTGGGCCTGCGCGTCGAGCCGGGCCGCACGGTCGCCGTCGTCGGCGCCACGGGTGCCGGGAAGTCGACGCTCGCGTCGCTGCTCGTCCGCCTCCTCGACCCGGCCGACGGCAGCGTCCGCTACGACGACGTCGACGTGCGCGACCTAGCGCCCGGCGCCGTCGCGCAGGTCGCCGCGCTCGTACCGCAGACGACGTTCCTGTTCGACGACACCGTGCGGGCCAACGTGACGCTGGGGGCCGACGTCCCCGACGAGGAGGTCTGGGCGGCCCTGCGGGTGGCGCAGGCCGACGGCTTCGTCGCGGCGCTGCCGGCCGGCCTCGACACGGTGGTGGGGGAGCGCGGCACCACGCTGTCGGGGGGCCAGCGGCAGCGGCTGTCGCTCGCCCGCGCCGTGGTGCGCAAGCCGCGGCTGCTCGTGCTCGACGACGCCACGAGCAGCGTCGACCCGTCCGTGGAGCAGCGCATCCTGGCGGGGCTCCGCGAGGCGGCCGCGTCCGGCGAGCGGCCGAGCACGGTGGTCGTGGTGGCCTACCGCCGGGCCACCATCGCGCTGGCCGACGAGGTGGTGCTCGTGCAGGGCGGCCGGGTGCTCGACCGCGGCACGCACGCCGAGCTGCTGCAGCGCTCGCCGGCCTACGTCGACCTCGTCACCGCCTACGAGCGCGCCGAGGCCGAGCACGCCGCCCTGGCCGCCGACGCGGTGACCGCGTGACCGCCCTGGCGATCGGCGGCGCCGAGCGGGAGCAGGGGGCCTTCGCGACGCTGCTGCGCGGCCTGCGGCTCACGCCGGAGTTCCGCGAGGGGCTCGCCGTCACGCTGCTGCTCGCGCTCGTCGCGACGGCCGGGCGCGTCGTCGTGCCCGTGGCCGTGCAGCAGACCATCGACCGGGGCCTGTCCGGCCCCTCGCCCGACCTCGGGCTGGTGCGCTGGTCGGTCGGGCTCGCGGCGCTGGCCCTGCTCGTCACGGCCGTCGCGAACTACCGGATGAACGTCCGGCTCTACCGGACGACCGAGAACGGGCTCGCGGCGCTGCGCACCCGCGCCTTCCGCCGGGTGCACGACCTGTCCGTGCTGCACCAGGCGGCCGAGCGGCGCGGCTCCCTGGTCAGCCGCGTCACGAGCGACGTCGACACCGTCAGCACCTTCATGCAGTGGGGCGGGCTGCTCGTCCTGGTGTCCGCCGC
>DATMKB010000064.1:0-12516 GCA_035553635.1 Mycobacteriales bacterium | reverse complement strand
CCGGCGTAGGCGCCGGTCGACAGGTACTTCCAGCCGGCGTCGCACACGACGAAGGCGATGTCGGCGCGCTCCCCGCGCTTGACGCACTTGGCGGCCTCGCCGAGGGCGGCGTGCAGGATCGCCCCGGTCGAGATGCCGGCGAAGATGCCCTCCTCCTCCACCAGCTGGCGGGTGCGGCGCACCGCCTCGCGGGGGCCCACGGAGAAGCGGGACGTCAGCACCGACCCGTCGTAGAGCTCGGGCACGAAGCCCTCGTCGATGTTGCGCAGGCCGTAGACGAGCTCGCCGTAGCGCGGCTCGGCAGCGATGACGCGCACGCCCGGCACGTTCTCGCGCAGGAACCGGCCGGTGCCCATGAGCGTGCCGGTGGTGCCGAGGCCCGCGACGAAGTGCGTGATCGTCGGCAGGTCCTCGAGGATCTCCGGACCGGTGGTCTCGTAGTGCGCCTGGGCGTTCGCGGGGTTGCCGTACTGGTACAGCATCACCCAGTCCGGGTTCTCCGCCGCGAGCTGCTTGGCGACGGCGACGGCCTGGTTCGAGCCGCCGGCGGCCGGCGAGGCGACGATCTCCGCGCCGTACATCGTCAGCAGCTGCCGCCGCTCGACCGAGGTGTTCTCCGGCATGACGCAGATGAGCCGGTAGCCCTTGAGCCGGCAGACCATGGCCAGCGAGATGCCGGTGTTGCCGCTGGTGGGCTCCAGCACGGTGCAGCCGGGGCGCAGCAGGCCCTCCTTCTCGGCCTGCGCCACCATGTACAGCGCCGCGCGGTCCTTCACCGAGCCGGTCGGGTTGTCCTGCTCGAGCTTGGCCCAGAGCCGCACGTCCGGGGACGGCGACAGCCGCGGGAGCCCGACGAGCGGCGTCCGCCCGACGGACTCCAGCAGGCTGTCGAAGCGCACGTCAGCCGCCGGCGACCGCGGGGAGGACGGTCACGCTGTCGCCGTCGGACAGCTCGGTGTCCAGGCCGCCCAGGAAGCGGACGTCCTCGTCGTTGACGTAGACGTTGACGAAGCGGTGGAGGCCGCCCTCGCTGGTGACCAGGCGCTCGCGCAGGCCGGCGTGGCGGCTCTCGAGGTCGTCGAGCAGCGCGGACAGCGTGCCGCCCTCGCCCTGCACGGTCTTCTCGCCGCCGGTGTAGCTGCGCAGGATGGTCGGGATGCGGACCTCGACGGCCATGTGCGGTGGGTCTCCTCGTGCGTGCGTGCGTGGACGGGCGGGCTCCATCGTCCAACAGGCGCCCGCGGTCGGCTTGTTCCGGGTCTCGCCCGCTGATCATGGAGAGAGTGGTCACGCCGCCGGCGTGTCGCGGGCACTCGCCCCATGATCGGCGCGGCGGGCGTCAGGTGATGCGGAGCTCCTCCTCGCGGACCTCGCCGTCCTCGATGCGGAACGAGCGCACCTCGTCCTCGTCCGAGCGGGTGGAGACGAGCAGCCAGGAGGTGCCGGGGGTGTTCGCCGACCAGCGGACGTCGGTGCGCGAGGGGTAGGCCTCGGTCATCGTGTGCGAGTGGTAGACGACGAGGAGGTCCTCGTCGTTGTCGTCGATCTCCCGCCAGACCCTCAGCTGCTCCTGCGGGTCGAAGACGAAGCCGGTGGGCGACCGCTCGGCGTTGGTCATCGGCACGACGCGGGTGGCGGCGCCGTCCTTGCCGGCGATGACCCCGCAGCACTCGTCCGGGTGGTCGCGGCGCGCGTGGGCGACGACGGCGTCGACCATGGACCGGGGCAGCTCGAGCACGGCGTCCAGTCTAGGTGCGCGGCGAGAGGTTCATGATCAAGCTCTCCTGCACCCAGCCGAGCCAGGAGTAGACCTCCAGCGCCTGCGCGCGGGGGTCGTCCTCGTCCACCGGCTCCGGGCCGTCGTCGTCGCGCACGTCGAGCCGGACGCCGAGCACCAGCCGCACGTCGGTGAGGAAGCCGAGCCAGGCGTCGCAGGCGTCCCGGTCGAGCCGCAGCCGGCCGCCCGCGTCGAGCGCGGCGAGGGACTCGAGGACGGCGTCGCAGCGGGCCCGCTTGCCGGCCCGCAGGTCGGCGTCGGTGAACCGGCGGAACTCCGCGCTGGCCGCCTCGGCGGCGGCGTCGTCGAGGTCGCCGTGCGGCCGGTAGGCGTCGGGCAGCAGCCGCCGCAGCGCGGGGTCCTCCGGCCGGCGGGCGCCGGGCGACAGCCCGACGAGCTCCTCGAGCGGGTCGCGCGGGCCGGCCGGCTCGTCGGCGGTGAGCAGCTCGAGCAGGTCGCGGGCGGCCGAGGCCAGCACCGCCACCTCGACCGGCGCGAGGTCGGCCTGCACCCCGCCGTCGCGGGTCCGCTTGAACCGCATCAGTCCTGCTGCAGCGTGGCCCAGAGGCCGCGGGCGTGCAGCCGCGCGACGTCGTGCTCCATCTGCTCACGGGTGCCGTTCGACACGACCGCCTTCCCCTCGTGGTGCACCGCCAGCATGAGCTGGTGGGCCTCGGCGCGGCTGTAGCCGAACAGCTCCATGAGCACGAGCGTCACGTAGCTCATGAGGTTCACCGGGTCGTTCCAGACGATCGCGACCCACGGCCGGTCCGGGTCGACGACGTCGTCGACCTCCGGGCGGTCGAGCTGGGCGGGCGCGGTCACGGCGTCCAGTCTGCGTCAGGCGCCGCGCAGCTCGCGCTTGAGCACCTTGCCGGTCGCGTTGCGCGGCAGCTCGTCGAGGAAGCGCACCTCCCGCGGCACGGCGAAGCGCGCGACGGTCGAGCGGACGTGCTCCTGCAGGGCCTTCTCGTCGGCCTGCGCGCCCTCGGCGAGCACGACGTGCGCCACCAGGCGGGCGCCCCACTGCTCGTCCGGCACGTCGGTGACGGCGACGTCGCGCACCGCCGGGTGCCCGTGCAGCGCCTCCTCGACCTGCGAGACGTGCACGTTCTCGCCGCCGATCACCACCATGTCGTCGTCGCGGCCCAGGACGGTGAGCCGGCCGTCGGCGTCGAGCACGCCGAGGTCGCCGGTGGCCACGAGCCCGTCGAGGCGGTCCTTGTCGGAGCCGTCGGTGTAGCCGGTGAAGGCCAGGCCGCTGCCGACGAAGATCCGGCCGGGCTCCCCCGGCGGCACGTCGCGGCCGTCCTCGTCGACCACGCGCAGCATCACCCCGTGCGGCGGCTTGCCGGCGCAGGACGGGTCGGCCGCGAGGTCCTCGGGCGTCGCCACGGCGGCGTACGCCACCTCCGTCGAGCCGTAGAGGTTGTAGAGCGGGCCGAGCTCCTCGAGCACCCGGGTGGCCAGGCCGCCGGGCAGCGCGCTGCCGCTGCTCGCGATGACGCGCAGCGACGACAGGTCGTAGTCGCCCTTGGCCTTGGCCTCGAGCAGCTTGACGAGCATCACGGGCACGACGACGAGGGCGGTCGCGCGCTGCTCCTCGACGCTGCGCAGGACGCGCTCGGCGTCGAAGCGCCGGTGCAGCACCACGGTCGAGCCGAGGAGCATCGCGAGCGACAGGTGCCCGAGCCCCCAGGCGTGGAACACCGGCGCGGCGACCACCGTCGTCTCCTGCGCGCGCAGCGGGATGCGCGACAGCGCCGCCACGGCGTCCTCGGGCCCGGCGCCGCTGCGGGCCGCCCCGCGCGGGGCGCCGGTGGTGCCGCTGGTCAGGATGACCTGGCGAGAGGTGTTCGACGGCCGGCCGGAGACGCGCGGGCCCGGCTCGGTGGCCAGCTCGCCCAGCGCCTCGGTGGTGAGGCAGGTGCGGCCGCCGCACGCCTCGACGACGACGTCGGCGAGGTCGGCGTCGTGCACCACCGCGACGGCCTTCTCGCGGTCGAGCACCTGCGCGAGCTGGCCGGGCGAGGAGCCGGTGTTGAGGTACAGGACGTCGGCGCCGCACTTGGCGAGCGCCACCGCCGTCTCGACGAAGCCCCGGCCGTTGCGGGCCAGCAGCCCGACGGCGTCGCCGTCGCGGACGCCGCGGCGCTGCAGCTCGCCGGCGATGCGGTCGGTGCGCCGGTCGACCTGCCGGAAGGTGAGCACGCCCTCGTCGTCGACGACGGCCGGCCGGTTCGGGGTGCGGGCGGCGCCGGCGGCGTAGCCGGTGGCCGGGGTGATGCCCCACCGGGCCAGCGCGAGCGCCATGCCCACGAGGCGGTCGGGGCGCACGGGCCGGATCAGGCCCGACTGCACGAGCACCTTCGCACCGACGACGTCGAGCACCGCTCCTCCTCCGGACGGGGGTACGGGCGAGGTTCGCACGGCGGTCGACAGGACCCGCGGCGGGCCCCACACTCCCGCCCATGGGTGCCGGGGAGGTCGTGCCGCTGCCGCAGCGCGGGGCGTGGCTCGCCGACGCCCGCGACGACGCCGTCGAGCGGGGACGGGCGCTGCGCGTCAGCTGGCACGCCGAGCAGGGCTGCGCGGTGCTGTCGACGTGGCGCGACGGCCGCTGCACCGGCACCGCCCGGCTGCGGCCGGACGAGGTCGCCCGGCTCGTGTCGGCCCTCGCCCACGGCCTGGCCGAGGGCGCGAGCTCCGCCGGCCCGGCGACCGGCACCGTCGTGCTGGCGGCCGCGCCCGCGCCGGAGGAGCCGCCGGTCTGACCGTCCGGTGGTCGGCGGCGGCCGCGGCCTCCTAGGCTCCGCCCGTGGAGGCGAGCCCCGTGGCGGACGTGCCCGCGCTGGCGCCCGCCCTGGCCGGCGACCCGGAGCTGCTCGCCGCCCTGCTGGACGCCTCCCCCGTCGGGTTCGCCCTCTTCGACGGCGACCTGCGCTACGTGCACGTCAACGCCAGCATGGCCGCCGCGAACGGCCTGCCGGCCGACGACCACCGCGGGCGCCGGCCCCGCGAGGTCGTGCCCGGCATCGCCGACCAGGTCGAGGGGCACCTGCGCGCGGTGCTGTCCGACGGGCGGGAGCGCGCCGGCGTCGAGATCACCGGCGACGACGGCCACGGCACCGCCAGCCACTGGTCGACGAGCTGGTTCCCCGTCCGGGCGCCCGGCAGCGGCCGCGCGCTCGGCGTCGCCGTCGTGGCCACCGACGTCACGAGCATCGTCGAGGCCGGCGAGGCGCAGCGCGAGACGGCGCTCGCGCTGCAGCGGTCGCTGCTGCCCGACGCGCTGCCGGCCAGCGAGGAGCTCGAGGTGGCGGTGCGGTACGCCGCCGGCGGCGCCGAGACGGAGGTGGGCGGCGACTGGTACGACGTCATCCCCCTCGGCGCGGGGCGCCTGGCGCTGGTCGTCGGCGACGTCATGGGGCGCGGCGTGCACGCCGCGGCGGTCATGGGGCAGCTGCGCACGGCGGTGCGCACCTGCGCGCGGCTCGACCTGCGGCCCGTCGAGGTGGTCGAGGTGCTCGACGGCCTGGTCGCCGACCTCGGGCAGGACGACTTCGACGCCCACATCGCCACGTGCGTCTACGGGGTGTTCGACCCGCACACCCGCGAGCTGCAGCTGGCCAGCGCCGGCCACCTGCCGCCGGTCGTCCGGTCGGCGTCGGGGGGCGTGCAGCGGGTCGACGTCGAGGTGAGCGCGCCGCTCGGGGTCGGTGACGCGGCGCGCCAGGTGGTGCTGCGGCTCGAGCCCGGCAGCGTGCTGGCGCTGTGCACCGACGGGCTCGTCGAGATGCGCGGCAGCGACCTCGACCACGGCCTCGACGCCCTCTGCCGGGCGGTGGCCGCCGGCCCGCAGGACCTCGAGGGCCTGGCCGACGCCGTCCTGCGCAGCCTGGACGCCGGCGGCGGCGACGACGACGTCGCGCTGCTGCTCGTGCGGGTGCCGCACGACGTCGACAGCCGGTCGCTGTCGGTCTCGCTGCCGGTGCCGCGCGAGCGGGCGCTGCTCATCGACGTCCGGGCCCGGGCGCGCGCGGCGATGGAGTCGTGGGCGCTGCTCGAGGAGCTGGTCGACACGGCCACCCTGCTGGCGTCCGAGCTCGTCACCAACGGGCTCGTGCACGGCAAGGGCGGCGTCGAGCTGCGGTTGCGGCTCACCCGCGACCGGCTCGTGCTCGAGGTCGAGGACGCCGGGCACCACATGCCGCGGCGCCGCCGGGCCGGCACCGACGAGGAGAGCGGCCGCGGGCTGCACCTGGTGCAGGTGCTCGCCGACCGGTGGGGCGCCCGGCAGACCGACGACGGCAAGGTCGTCTGGGCCGAGATCGACCTCGCCGGCGGTCGCTAGCCGGACGCGCGCGCGGCCTGCACCGGCACCGCCGCGCCGACCGGCCGCGGACGCACCGCCACGATGGCGACGTCGTCGTCGGCGGCCTCGGGCAGCAGCCGGGCGAGCAGCGCGTCGCAGAGCAGCTCGAGCGGCTGGCCGGCCAGCTCGGCGAGCGCGGCCCGCAGCCGGTCGACGCCCTCCGGCAGGGCGCTGTCGCGGCGCTCGACGAGCCCGTCGGTGTAGAGCACGAGCGTGTCGCCGGCCTCCATCTCGAGGACGTGGTCCCGGCGCTCGGCCGCGGGGTCGAGGCCCAGCAGCAGGTCGTCGTCGGCGGCCAGCACGTCGACGCGGCCGGTGGCGCGCAGCAGCATCGCCGGCGGGTGTCCGGCGCTCGACCACCGCAGCGTCGTCGTGCCCGCGCCCTGCTGCTCCCGCGCCTGCTCCAGCCGTGCGACGAGCGCGGTGGCGAGGGTGTCGATGCGCAGCCCCTGCAGCGCGCCGTCGACGCGGGTGAGCACCCGGGCCGGGCTCTCCTGGCGGTCGTAGGCGGTGCCGCGCAGCAGGCTGCGGACCTGGCCCATGGCGGCCGCGGCGTCGACGTCGTGTCCCATGACGTCGCCGATGACGAGCACCGTGGCTCCGTCGGGCTGCTGGAAGGCGTCGTACCAGTCGCCGCCGACCTGGGCCTCGCGCGCGGCCGCGCGGTAGCGGGCGGCGAGCTCGAGCTGGTCCGGCTCCGGCAGGGCGGTGAGCAGGCTCCGCTGCAGCACCTCGACGGCCGTGCGCTGCCGCTCGAACAGCAGTGCGTTCTGCACGGCCAGGCCCGCCCGGCCGCCGATGTCCTGCGCCGTCTCGAGGTCCTCGGCGGTGAACGGCGGCCGGTCGGGACCGGCGCCCATCGCCATGACGCCGAGTGTCGTCGCGCCGGCGTGCAGGGGCACGAGCACGGCCGACTCGAGGCCGAGCCCGCGAACGAGCACCTCCACCTCCGGACCGGCGGCGCGCAGCGCCGAGCCGTCGGGCGCCATCACCAGCTGCGCCTCGCCGGTGGCGAGCACGTCCGCGACGCGCGGGACGGCCAGCACCGCCTCCGGGCGGCGCGCGACGGCACCGGTGAGGCGCAGGTGCGCGGCCGGGTCGCGGTGCGCCGCCCGCACCAGCGGCGGCGCGTGCTCGTCCGGGCCGCCGGGCAGCACCGCGACGGCCCAGTCGGCGGCGGCCGGCACGAGCACCTGCAGCAGGCGCTCGAGCACCGCGGCGGGCTCGAGCGCCGCGACGAGCTCGCGGGTGGCGTCGGCGAGCAGGGCCAGCCGCTGCGCGGCGCGCTCGCGCTCCTGCTCCGCGGCCTTGCGGGTGTTGACGTCGTGGAAGAAGACCGACAGGCCCTCGGCGTCCGGGGACGCGCGCACCTCGAACCAGGTGCCCAGCGGCAGGAAGTGCTCCTCGAACACCACCTGCTGGCCCGTGTCGGCGGCCCGCTCGTAGTGCACCTGGAACGGCCCGCCGACGGCCTCGGGGAACTCGTCCCAGACGCCCCGGCCGAGCAGCTCCTCCCGCCCGCGCAGCAGCAGCCGCTCCGCCTGCCGGTTGACGTAGGTGAAGCGCCACTGCCGGTCGAGCCGGAAGAAGGCGTCGGGCATGGTCTCGAGCAGCCGCGCCGTGCTCGCCGTGCGGTCGTCCGGCTCCGTGACGGCGCTGTGCACGCCGCGCTGCGCGGCGGCCGTGAAGAGCCGGGCGTTGTCGAGCGCGACCGCCGCGCGCCGCGCGAGGTCCATGGCGAAGGACAGGTCGGCCTCGCCGTAGGTGCGGCGGGACTCGGCGGCGATGAAGGTCAGGGCGCCGAGCGTGCGCCCCCGCGCGGCGAGGGGCACGGCGATGCAGCTGTGCAGCCCGAGCTCGTCGAGCAGCGCCTGGTGCTCGGGGTCGCGCGGCAGGGGCGGCGTCCCGCTGCGCTCGAGCTCCCGCAGCAGCGCGGGGATGTCCGGCACCAGCAGCGGCTCGCCCGTGCGGACCACCGGGCCGACGCCCGTCGGGTCGGACAGCCGCTCGGGCCAACGTCGCTGGGCCTCCGCGACCATGGCGGTCTTGGCGGGGTCGGCGTGCTGGACGGTGAGCGCGCGCAGCTCGCCGTCCTGCAGCAGGTGCACGACGCACCAGTCGGCGAGCGTGGGCACCGACAGCCGGGCCAGCCCGGCGAGGGTGCGCTCGACGTCGAGCGAGCTGGTGAGCTCCTCGGACGCGCGGGCGAGGAAGGTCAGCCGCTCGTTCGCCTCGCGCAGCCGTGCGGCGGCCCGCGCCCGCTCGAGGGCCGAGCCGCAGGCGTCGGCGAACGCCTGCAGGAAGGGCAGCGCCGGCTCCTCCCCCGCCACCGCCGGGAACGACAGGCTGACGACGCCGAGCGGCCGGCCGCCGGCGTTCATCGGCAGCAGGACGATCGAGTGCTCGAAGTCGCGCGCGTACTGGCGCATCGCCGGCCAGCGCCGGTCGCGCTCGGCGATGCTGGCGGCGTAGACGACGTCGCCGGTGCGCAGCGCCTCCGAGGCGGGCGTCGGGTCGTCCACGTCGAACACCGCCCAGCCGCCGTGGTCGGGCCCCAGGTCCGGGACCATGCGCACGGTGCGGACGGTGCGTCCGTCGTCCTCGAGCAGGCACAGGGCGGCGTTGCGCGCACCGACGAGGCCCGTGGCGTGCGACAGCACGACGTCGAGCACGTCGTCGACGCCCTCGGCCTCGGTGAGCGCCGTCGTCACGGCCTGCAGGCGGGTCAGCCGGCCGGCGAGGTCGGCCGAGGCGTCGTAGAGGTCGGCGCGCTCGACGGCCTGCGCCCCGACGGCGGCCAGCGCGCTGAGGAACGCGCGCTCGTCCTCGGAGAACAGCCGCGGCTCGTGGAAGCCGAGCACCAGCACGCCGGCGAGGTGACCGGCCACCGGGAGCGGCACCGCGCACTGGGCGGCCGTGCCGGGCTCGGCCTCCTCGAGGGCCGGGTACGCGGCGCGCTCCTCGGGCGTCTCGAGCCAGACCGGCTCGCCGGAGGTCCAGGCGGTGCGGGCGGGCAGCGGCCGCTCCTGCGCCCAGGCCTCGGCGACGTCGGCAAGGTCGGCGTCGTCGAGGCCGTGCGAGGCGACGACGCGGACGGCGCCGGGACCGGCGGCCAGCAGCAGCCCGCGGTCGGCGAGGAGCTCGGCGACCGCCTCCTCGAGCACCACCTCGGCGACCTGCGAGCGGCTCAGCGCGCCGGACAGCGCGGCGCTCGCGCGCTGCAGCCGGGCCGACCGCTCCGACACCAGCTGCAGGGCGGCGATGCGGTCGATCTCGCGGAGCAGGTGCGTCTCGAAGGACGGCAGCGGGGCGGGCGGGCGACCCGCGGCCGCCCGGCGCACCGCGGCGACGAGCGAGCTGACGTACCACCGCCGGAACGCCTGCTGCTGCGGCGGTGCGGCCAGCGTCAGCAGCCGCTCCTCGCGCGCGTGCGCGTCGGCCCGCTCGAGGGCCGCGAGGTAGCGCTCACCGGCCTCCGCGGCCGCGGCGGGCAGCGACAGCGACAGGGTGGTGCGCTGGTCGCCGCGCTCCGCGGCGGCGACGGCCTGCCGCATGACGGCGGACCGCACGTCGGCGAACTCGCCGCGCAGCCGGCGCACGAGGTCGGCGACGTGCTCGGGCAGCTGCGGCGTGAGCCCCGAGGTCGCGCCGGTGGCCGACAGCACGAGCTCGCGCACGACGCTGTCGACGTGCGCGCCGTCGGCCAGCAGCAGGTCGGTCGGGACGTCCTCGAGCACCACCGGGAACAGCGGCCGGTCGACGTCGTCGGGCCAGTCGGAGCCGGCCAGCCACTCGTCGACGTCGACGGCGCCCGGCTGCGCGGCCGCGACGCTCGACGGCGTCAGCTCGACCCACACGCACTTGCCCTCGGGCACGGCGTCGACGCCCCAGGCCGAGGACACCGCGTCGACGAGGCCGAGCCCGCGGCCGGTGAGCCCCTCGAGCGGCGCGCGCGGCCGCACGGGCAGCGCGCGGGAGCCGTCGTGCACCTCGAGGCGGGCGCCGCCACCGTCCTGCGGCGCGACGACCAGCGCCACGGGCGGCGCGCCGTGCAGGACGGCGTTGGCGACCAGCTCGCTGACCACCAGCTCGGCGGCGTCCAGCACCGCGTCGTCGACGACGTCGCGCAGCACCCGCGCCGCGGCCCGGCGGGCCTCCGGCACACCGCCGACGTCGGCGGTGACGTCGACCCGAGCGATGGCCACCCTGCTCCTCGTCGGCGGCGGCCGGTGGCCGCGGGACCACCACGCTATCGCCGCAGGAGCCCCTCGCGCGCGACATCGGCGGCGAGCGCGAGCACCACCGCGTCGGCGCCGCGGCGCCCCACCAGCTGCACGCCGACGGGCAGCCCGTCGGCGTCGGTGCCGGCGGGGACGGCGCACGCCGGGAGGTCGGCGAGGTTCGCCAGCACGGTCCACGGCAGGACGGCGTCGCGCAGCGGCCCGCGGCCGTCCGGCCGGTCGTCCGGCGCCTGCGTCCGCGACGGCCCGCAGGCCGCGACGGGCAGCACGAGCACGTCGACGTCGGCCAGCAGGGCGTCGGCGGCGGCGCGCACGCGGGCGCGCTCCTCGCGCGCGGCGCGCACGTCGTCCTCGGTCAGCCGCTCCGACGCCTCGAGCCGCGCGCGCACGTCCGCGCCGTAGTCGTCCGCGTGCGCGGGCCACCAGCCGCGCTCGCGGTGCACCGCGAGCCCCTCCGCTCCCTGCACCGCTGCGTAGGTGCGGCGCAGCAGGTGGCCCGCCGGCAGCACGGCGTCGACGACCTGCGCCGGCCGCAGCGCCGCCACCACCGCCTCCAGCGCCGTGCCGACGGCGTCGTCGACGTCGGGCGCGGCGGGGCGGGCGACGCGGGGCGCTGCCGGTGCCGAGGCGCGCAGCCGCTGCCCGCTCAGGGCCTCGAGGGCGAGCAGGGCGTCCTCGGGCGTGCGGGCCAGCGGCCCTGCGACGTCGAGGGTCGGAGCGAGCGGGACGACGCCGTCGAGGGGGACCAGCCCGGACGTCGGCCGGTGGCCCACCAGCCCGCACCAGGCGGCGGGCAGCCGCACCGAGCACCCGGTGTCGGTGCCCAGGCCCAGCGGGACGACGCCGGCCGCCACCGCCGCCGCGGACCCGCCGCTCGACCCGCCCGCCGTGCGGTCGAGGTCGTGCGGGTTGCGCGTGCCCCCGAGGTCCGGGTGCCACGTCGTCAGGCCCCACGCGTGCTCGTGCGTGCGGCTGCGCCCGAGGACGACCGCGCCGGCCGCGCGGAGCCGGGCGACCGCCGCGGCGTCCCGGGCGGCGGGCGGGCCGGGCGGCACCCGGGAGCCGGCGGCCGTGCGCTGCCCGGCGACGTCGAACAGGTCCTTCACGGCCACCGGCACGCCGGCCAGCGGCCCGGTGGAGCCGCGCCGCTCCGCCGCCTCGGCGAGCACCGCCTCGCGGTCGACGTGGACGAGGGCGCGCACGTCGCCGTCCACGGCGTCGAGCCGGGCCAGCGCGCGCTCGGCGACCTCGACGGGGTCGACGCGGCGCGCGCGCACCCAGGAGGCGACCGCCGCCGCGGTCGGGACGTCCGGGGCGGCGGTCGCGCGGGTCATGCGCCCTTGCTACTGGACGACGACGCCCTTGGTCGCGGCGGGGTTGAACTCGATGCCGGCCGGCACCTCGCTGGCGTCGAAGACCCAGGCGGACTGCGTCTCGTTGAAGCTCGCCACGTTGACCTGGACCGTGCGCGCCTTGGTGCCGTCGCCGGGCTCCTTGGCCAGCCCGATCTTGTCGAGCGTGATGAAGGTCGAGTGCGACGCGCCCGAGGAGCTCGCGGTGGTCGTGAAGTTCACCGGCCCGGTGAACTCGGAGACCCCGTCGACGAGCACCTCGAGCGTGATGCGGTTCGGCAGGCTGGCGCCGGAGGTGGGCAGCAGGCGGTGCAGCTCGAGCGTCAGGCGGTCGAGGTTGCCGGTGAACGTGCCGGCCCACTGGGCGTCGGTGGGCCGCGTCGCGGCCGAGCTCGACAGGATGTTGTCGTAGTGGCCGCAGCCGCCGCCCGCGGTGAACGACGTCGTCGGCGCGGTCGTGTTCCAGGTCGGGATGCGGCCCTGCGCCACCTCGGTGTTCTGCAGCTTGTTGTTCGCGCCGCCCGAGCAGTGGAAGAAGACCTTCTCGGTCCGCAGGGTCGGGGCGGCGGGGTCGGTGCTCGCGACGGCCGGGGTGGCGGCGGCGAGCAGGGCGGTGACGACGAGCGCGACGGAGCGGCGCGGCTCCACCGGGCCGCTGGCCGGCGTCCCGGTGGCCGTGAAGGACCTGTTCGACGTCGCCGGGCACCGACACCGGGTGCTCGGTGCGGCTGCCCGCCGCGTGGTGCGGGCCGGTGGCCCACCAGCCCGCAC
>DATMKB010000063.1:0-4557 GCA_035553635.1 Mycobacteriales bacterium | reverse complement strand
ACGACGGCCCGAACCCGCTGGTCCTCTACACCGTCTACGGCCCGCCCGACCACGCCGACGGCGCCGTCCACCGCACCAAGGAGGAGGCGGACGCCGCCGAGGAGTCCGGCGAGGACGAGCCGCCGCAGGGCTCCTAGCCGGCCGGCGGGTCGACCACCCGCACCTGCACCGCCCGGGCCCGCGGCACGGCCTGCTCCAGCACGGCCAGCCGCGGGTCCGGCACGTCCAGCACCCGCCCGGTGACGAGCGGCCGCAGCGGCCCGAGCCGCGGGTCCTCGAGCACCGCCTCGACCGCCGACCGGTCGCCGCCCAGGACGACGCCGTCGAGCGAGGCCGCGTGCGGCACGAGGACCCGCGCCGCCGTGCCGGCGGCCGCCTGCAGCGCGACGCGCACCTGGCCGTCCCGCCGCCGCGCGAAGCGCTGCTGCGACCACCCGCCCGCCGCGTTGCGCCCGTGCACCGGGCGGCTGCCCACCTTGCTCACCACGAGCCGGTCGCCCTCCGCGACGCCCACCGCGTGCCCGCCGAGCCGCACCAGCAGCAGGCCGGTGCGGCGGGCGCGCAGGACGTGGGCGACGAGGTCGCCCGCGAGCGGCGGGAAGGGCACCTCGACCTCCGCACGCGCGCCGTCGGCGGCGGTGACCACCACGCGGTCGGGGCCGGCGTCGACGGTGGTGCTCCCGTGCCGCGCGGCGAAGCCGGCCAGCCACCGCTCGAGCCGATCGGGCCCGACCTCGACCCACCGCCCGCCGCCGGCGGCGGGGCGGGAGGCGGGAGGCACCCGCCGCACGCTACGGCGGTGCGCCTCCCGCGCGCGCTGGGCCGTGCGGGCTAGCGTCGGGCCATGACCGCGGCCGAGGCGCTCGTCCTCGAGGACGACGCCGCGCCCGCCACCGGCACCGCCCCGGCGGCCTGGGTTCCCCCGGAGCCGCCGCCCGCGCCCCGTCGTGCGCAGCTGCCGCCGCGGCCCGCCGTCCCGCCGGCGCCGTCGACGCCCGCGGCCTGGGCCACCGCCCTGCGCGTGCGCGCCCTGCCGACCGCGCTGCTCGGCGCGGCGGTGGGCGGCCTCGCCGTCGCGCGCGAGCCCGGTGCCCGCCCGGCCGTGCTCGCCGTCGCGCTCGTCGCCCTCGTCGCCGCGCACGGCGCCGCCGCGCTCGTCCGCTGCCTCGGCGACGCGCGCCCGCGGCGGGCCGGACCGCTGCGCCGGGCCGAGGCCGGCCGCGCCGTGCTCGCCCTCACCGGGCTGCTGGCGGCGCTGACCGCGGCCCTGGGCGTCCTGCGCGGTCCCGTCGCGCTGCTGCTCGCGGCGGCCGGCGCCGTGGCCGCCCTCCTGCTCGTCTCCCGCCGGTCCGGCCCGGGCCTGGTCGCGCTCGGCGCCGCGCTGGGCGGCGGCGGTGCGGCGCTGCTCGCCGCCTGGGCCGCGACCGGCGCGCTCGCCTGGGCGCCCGCGCTGGCCGCCGGCGCGCTGGTGGCCGGCCTGCTCGCCCCCCGCCGCGAGGCCGTCCCCGGTGGCCTCGCGCGGGCGCTCGCGCTCGCGCCGTACGCCGCGGTCGGCTTGGCCGTCGGGCTCACCGCGCTGCCCTGGCCGGCGCTCGCCGTCGCGCTCGCCCTGCCGGCCGCCCGGCGGGCCGCCGGCGTCCGCGCGGACGCCGGGCCCGTCGTCGCCGGGCACGCCCGGCTGGCGTCGCTGCTGCTCGTCGGCGGGCTGCTCGCGGCCGCGCTCACCGGCACCGCCTGAGCCCCGTGGTCGAGGTGCTGCTGTCGGTGGTCGTCGTCGCCGTCGCGGTGACGGTGGGGCTCGCCGCGCTGCTCGCCGTCACGGTGGCGCCGCTCGTCGTCGCGCTGGCGCGCGGCGAGCAGGTCGGGGCGTCGCCCGCCCGCGTCGGCACCGCCGCCGTCGCCGGAGCGCTCGTCGCGCTGCTCGTCGCCGAGGCGCTGCGGCGCGGGGGAGCCGGCGCCGCGTCCGCGGTGGCCCTGCTCCTGGCCTGGGTGGTGCCCGTCGTCGTGGCGCGGGCGCCGCGGGAGAGCCGCTGGCTCGGTCGGGCGGGGCAGCACACCCGCTAGTCAGCGCGTGTCGAGCACCCGGTAGGCCTCGGCGAGCCGGCCCTCCGGCAGCGCGCCGCGGGTGGCGAGCAGCCGTCCCCAGTCGCGGATGCGCCCCTCGAGGTCGTCCATGTGCGCGGTCTGGCTCGCGTGGGCGCGCAGCGCGGCCAGCTTGCGGTCGAGGACGTCGGTGACGTCGACGTACCGGTCGGCGACGCCGCCGGCCCCGCCCATCACCCACACCTCCTGCACCGTCCACGCCTCGAGGCCCTCCTCGGCGAGCTCGGGGTGCGCGAAGGGGTTGCGCGCGTCGGGGTAGACGGCGCACAGGGCGGCCTCGCCGGCCGCGAGGTGGTCGGGGTGGCTGGCGTAGACGCGGTCCCAGGACCGCTCCGGCGACTGCGTCACCACGCGGTGCGGGCGCTTCTGCCGGATCACGCGCGAGACGTCGCGGCGCAGCTCGTGGGTCACGGTGAGCCGGCCGTCGGGGTAGCCGAGGAAGACGATGTCCTCGACGCCGAGCTCCTTGCCCGCCGCCCGCTGCTCGGCCTGCCGGATGCCGCCGATCTCGCTGCGCGGCACGTCCGGGTCGAAGCCGCCGGCGTCGCCGTCGGTGAGGACGCAGTACGACACCTCGACGCCCTCCTGCACCCAGGTGGCGATCGTGCCGCCGGCGCCGAAGTCGAGGTCGTCCGGGTGGGCGACCACCACGAGGGCGCGCGTCGAGTCCGGGGAGGGCGAGGTCACGGGGTCTCCGGTCGTCCGGGGTCGGGGCGTAGGACATCATGCGGCCCGTGCCGGCTGCCCGCTCCCGACCCGCATGAGGCCGGGCGTCCGGGGCGGCCCGCCCACGCGCGGCTTCCCGCCCGGCAGCGCGCAGTCGCTCGTCGCGCTCGTGCTCGGGGCGACGGCCGGCGCCGTCGGCGTGCAGCGCGGCGACCACCTGCTCGCGGCCGTCTTCTTCCTCGTCGCCCTGCTCGGCGCCGTGGGCCTGGTGCGGCTGCTGCGCCGCTGACGGCCCGCCCGTCGGTCCGCCCGTCGCTGATCGACGGAGGGTCCGCGACGCCCCGGCGTGATCGACGGACGGCGCCGTGTCGCGGATGCTCCGTCGATCACCGGGCGTCGCACCGCGGACCTAGACTCGAACGGGTGAGCGACGACCTGTTCGGCCCCGCGGTGCTGCTCGACGCACCGCCCCGCCGCCCCCGGGTCGACGTCGAGGCGCTGCTGTCCGGGCTCAACCCGCAGCAGCGCGCCGCGGTGGTGCACGAGGGCAGCCCGCTGCTCATCGTGGCCGGCGCCGGGTCGGGCAAGACCAAGGCGCTCACCACGCGCATCGCCTACCTGCTGGCTGCCCGCGGCGTGCAGCCCGGCGAGGTGCTCGCGATCACCTTCACCAACAAGGCCGCCGGCGAGATGAAGGAGCGCGTCGCCGCCCTCGTGGGCGACCGGGCCCGCACGCGGTCGTGGAACGGCATGTGGGTCAGCACGTTCCACTCGTCCTGCGTGCGCATCCTGCGCAGCGAGGCCAAGCGGCTGGGCTTCACGCAGAGCTTCTCGATCTACGACGCCGCCGACGCCCAGCGCCTCATGACGCTCGTCTGCCGCGACCTCGACCTCGACCCGAAGCGGTATCCCGCGCGCACGGTGAGCAACCGGGTGAGCGACCTGAAGAACGAGCTCGTCGACTGGGAGACCGCCCGCGACAAGGCCGAGACCGAGCTCGAGCGCACGGTCGCCGAGGCCTACGCCGAGTACCAGCGCCGGCTGCGCCAGGCCAACGCGCTGGACTTCGACGACCTCATCATGACCACGGTCGAGCTGCTGCAGGCCTTCCCCGACGTCGCCGAGCACTACCGGCGCCGCTTCCGGCACGTGCTCGTCGACGAGTACCAGGACACCAACCACGCGCAGTACGTGCTGGTTCGCGAGCTCGTGCAGCCGGTGGGCGACCTGCCGCCGGCCGAGCTGTGCGTCGTCGGCGACGCCGACCAGTCGATCTACGCGTTCCGCGGCGCCGACATCCGCAACATCCAGGACTTCGAGGTCGACTACCCCGACGCCACCACCGTGCTGCTGGAGCAGAACTACCGCTCGACGCAGAACATCCTGTCGGCCGCCAACGCCGTCATCGCGCGCAACCCGGGCCGCCAGCCCAAGCGGCTGTGGAGCGACGCCGGCGACGGCGAGAAGGTCGTCGGCTACGTCGCCGACAACGAGCACGACGAGGCCGCCTTCGTCGCCGAGGAGATCGACCGGCTCGGCGACGAGCACGGCGTCAAGCCCGCCGACGTCGCGGTCTTCTACCGCACCAACGCGCAGTCCCGCGTGTTCGAGGAGGTCTTCATCCGGGTCGGCCTGCCGTACCGGGTCGTGGGCGGCGTGCGGTTCTACGAGCGCAAGGAGGTCAAGGACGCCCTGGCCTACCTGCGGGTGCTCGCCAACCCGGCCGACGTCGTCAACCTGCGCCGCATCATCAACGTGCCGCGGCGGGGCATCGGCGAGAAGGCCGAG
>DATMKB010000062.1:0-3169 GCA_035553635.1 Mycobacteriales bacterium | reverse complement strand
ACCCGGTCGGCTCTGCCCAGGATGCGGCGGCGGCACCCCTCGACCGGCCGGGTCGGCACGGGACCGTCATGCGGACTTGCGCGCCGGCTTCTTCGCCGCCGAGCCGGCCTTGCCCTTGTCGCCGGCGGTCTTGCCGGCGGTCTTGCCGGCCGTCTTCGCGGCTGCCTTCGGCGCGGCCTTCTTCGCCGCGGCCCTCTTCGCGGGCGCCTTCGTCGCCGGGGCCGTGCGGGCCGCCGCCGGCTCCTCGTCCGCCGCACCGTCCGCCGCACCGTCCGCCGCACCGGCGTCGGCGAGCTCCGCGGGCCGGCCCTTCTTGGCCGCCTCGACGCTCGCCCGCAGCGCCGCCATGAGGTCGACGACGGTGCCCGCCGTCGGCTGGGCCTCCGCCGGCTGCACGACCTCGCGACCCTCGACCTTCGCCTCGATGACGTGCTGCAGCGCCTCGCGGTACTCGTCGTGGTACTGCGTCGGGTCGAAGTCGCCCGACAGCGTCTCGATGAGGCTGCCCGCCATCGCGAGCTCCTGCTGCCGCACCTCGACGTCCTCGTCGAGGAAGCCGAACTCCGGGGCGCGCACCTCGTCCGGCCACAGCATCGTCTCGAGGACGAAGACGCCGTCGCGCACGCGCAGCGTCGCGAGCGACTCGCGGTTGCGCAGGGCGATCTTCACGAGCGCCACCTTGCCCGACTCCTCGAGCGCGTCGCGCAGCAGGACGTAGGGCTTGGTGCCGGCCTTGTCGGGCTCGAGGTAGTAGCTCTTCTCGAAGTAGATGGGATCGACCTGCTCGAGCGGCACGAACTGCAGGACGTCGATCGCCCGGCTCGTGGTGAGCGGAAGGTCCTTGAAGTCCTCGTCGGTGAGCACGACGGTCTCGCCGCTCGACAGCTCGTAGCCCTTGGCGATCTCGCCGTAGGGCACCTCCTCGCCGTCGGCCTGCGCGACCCGCTTGTAGCGGATGCGGCTGCCGTCGGACCGGCGCACCTGGTGGAAGGAGACGTCCTTGGCCTCGGTGGCGCTGTAGAGCTTCACGGGGATGGTGACCAGCCCGAAGCTGATCGCGCCCTTCCAGATGGACCGCACGGCTCCTCCTCTACCCCGCGCCGGGGCCGTCAAGATCGTGGCACAGCGGACGGGGTACGACGACCCCGTGCCCCTGCCCCGCGGCCTCGCGCCGATGCTCGCCACGGCCGGCGCGCTGCCGCGCGACGAGGAGCGCTGGACCGCCGAGGTGAAGTGGGACGGCGTGCGGGTGCTCGCCGCTGTGGAGGACGGCGCCCTGCGGCTGACGAGCCGGAACGGCAACGACGTCACCGGCGCCTACCCGGAGCTGCAGGGCCCGGCGCGGAGCCGCCCGCCGGTGCTGCTCGACGGCGAGGTGGTCGCGATGTCGGAGGGCCGCTCCGACTTCGGCCTGCTGCAGTCGCGCATGCACGTCGCCCGCCCCTCCCCGTCGGTGGTGCGCAGCACCCCCGTGACCCTCGTGGTGTTCGACGTCCTGCACGCCGGGGACTCATCGCTGCTCGACGCCCCGCTCGAGGACCGGCGGGCGGTGCTCGACGGCCTCGACCTCGAGGGCGGCTGCTGGTCGGTGCCGCCGACGTTCCCGGGCGCCGCCCGTGCGCTGCACGCCGCCACGGAGCAGCAGGGGCTCGAGGGGGTGGTGCTCAAGCGGCTCGGCAGCCGGTACGAGCCGGGCCGCCGCAGCGACTGCTGGCTCAAGGTCAAGCACCTGCGGCGGCAGTCGGCCGTGGTGGGCGGGTGGAAGCCCGGCGAGGGCGGCCGGGCCGGGCGCATCGGCTCCCTGCTGCTCGGGGTGCCGGACGCCGGCGGCCTGGCGTACGTCGGCCACGTCGGCACCGGCTTCTCGGCAGCGGTGCTGCGCCTGCTCGGCGACCGGCTCGCGCCGCTGCGCCGCGGCACCCCGCCGTTCGCCGGCGAGGTGCCGCGCGAGCACGCCCGCTCCGCCGTCTGGGTCGAGCCGGAGCTCGTCTGCGACGTCGCGTTCACGGCGTGGACGCGCGAGGGGCGGCTCCGGCACCCGTCGTTCAAGGGGCTGCGGGACGATCTCGACCCGGGAGAGGTGGTGCGCGAGTGAGCGGCAGCAAGGTCGTCGTCGACGTCGAGGGGCGGCCGGTGGCGCTGACCAACCTCGAGAAGGTGCTCTACCCGCAGACGGGGTTCGCCAAGGCGCAGGTGGTCGACTACTACACGCGCATCGCGCCCGTGCTCCTGCCGCACCTCGCTGACCGGGCCCTGACGCGCAAGCGCTACCCCGACGGCGTCGAGGGGCAGGTGTTCTTCGAGAAGAACGCCCCGCGCGGCACGCCCGAGTGGGTGCGCACGGTGACGCTGCCGTCCCCCGGCTCGAGCAAGGGCCGGGAGACCATCGACTACGTCGTCGTCGACGACCTCGCCACGCTCGTCTGGACCGCCAACCTCGCCAGCCTCGAGCTGCACACGCACATGTGGCGCGTCGGCGGCGGCGACGACCCCGAGCAGTGCCCGCCCGACATGGTGGTGTTCGACCTGGACCCGGGGCCCCCGGCGACCGTCGTCGAGTGCTGCCGCGTGGCGCTGCTGCTCCGCCCGCTGCTCGAGGCGGACGGACTCGCACCGCTCGCCAAGACCAGCGGGAGCAAGGGCCTGCAGCTCTACGCCCGCGCCGACGGCTTCGCCTCCTCGCAGGAGACGAGCGCCTACGCGAAGTCACTGGCGCAGCGGCTCGAGAAGGACCACCCCGACGACGTCGTGCACCGCATGACCAGGGCGCTGCGCCCCGGCAAGGTGCTCGTCGACTGGTCGCAGAACAGCGCCGCGAAGACCACCGTGTCGGTGTACTCCCTGCGCGCCAAGGACCGCCCGACCGTCTCGACCCCGGTCACCTGGGACGAGGTCGAGGCCTGCCGGGCGCCCGAGGACCTGGTGTTCACCAGCGACGACGTCCTGGCGCGCGTCGACGAGCTGGGCGACCTGTTCGCGCCGCTGCTCAGGAGCTGAGCAGCCGCCCGACGGGTGACGCGTCGAGGTCCTGCAGCAGCTCGCTGACGTTGCCGTAGACGGCGTCGGCCCCCGCCTCCCGCAGCTCCTGCTCGCTGATGCCGCCGCACACCAGCCCGATGCACTGCACGCCGGCGGCGTGCGCGGCGCGCACGTCGTAGACGGTGTCGCC
>DATMKB010000061.1:0-4401 GCA_035553635.1 Mycobacteriales bacterium | reverse complement strand
ACGGCATCGCCCGCGCGCTGCCCGGTGTCGACGCCCCGCTCGACGCGGACGCCCTCGCGCCGCTCGTCGCGGCGCTGCAGGCGTCGGTGGCGGGCAAGCCGGTGCAGGTGCCCGTGCTCGCGGCCGCCGCGCCCCCGCCGGCGCCGGTCGTCGAGGCGCCGGCGCCCGCAGCCGTCGAGCCGGTGGTCCCGCCGCAGCCGGCGTCGCCCGCCGAGCAGGCGGCGCGCAACGACTCCGTGCGCGTCGCCTGCTCGGCGGGCGACGCCGGCTGCGGCGGGACCACCGGCTCGACGGCTGCGGGCGCCGGCGCCTCGACGACCGGCGCCGGCGGGGGCGCGGCGGCCGCGAGCACGGGCACCTGCACGGGCTTGCCCGCCACCGACGCCTGCAGCGCCGCGACGAGCGGCGCGAGGGCGTCGGCGTCGAGGGGGGCGTCGACGCCGGGCAGCGCGCGGGCGATGCCGTCGCACGCCGCCAGCAGCAGGTCGACGACGTCGCGCGTGACCGTCAGCCGGCCGTCGCGCAGGCCGCCGAGCAGGTCCTCCATGCTGTGCGCGACGCGCAGGACGTGCTCGAGGCCGAGCATGCGCGCCGAGCCCTTGACGGTGTGGGCGTCGCGGAACAGCCCGGCCACGACCTGCCGCGGCGAGCTGTGCCGCTCGAGGTCGAGCAGACCGGACTGGAGCGAGGCGAGCCGCTCCTCGACCTCCGCCCGGAAGGTGGCGAGCAGCTCGGGGTCGTCCCCCCAAGCGCTGGGCATCCGGCTACGACACCTTGAACTGCGCGATGGACGAGCGCAGCTCGGCGGCCAGCACGTTGAGCTGCGCGGCGGCCGCGGCGGCCTGGCGCGAGCCGACGGCGTACTGGCGCGAGACGTCGGAGACCTGCGTCATCGCAGCGACGACCTGGTCGGACGCCGAGCGCTGCTGCTGCGTCGCGATGGAGATCTCCTTCGCGGCGGTGGTGGTCTCGTCGACCATCCCGCTGATGCGCTCGAGCGCCTCGACGACGCCGCGGGCCAGCTGGGTGCCCTCGCGCACCTCCTTCGCGCCCTCCTCGGACGCGATGATGGTGCTGTTGGTCTCGGCCTGGATCTCGCCGACGATCGCCTGGATCTGCTGCGCCGACTCCTGCGAGCGCTCGGCGAGCTTGCGCACCTCGGAGGCGACCACGGCGAAGCCCCGGCCGTGCTCGCCGGCACGCGCGGCTTCGATGGCCGCGTTGAGCGCGAGCAGGTTGGTCTGGTCGGCGAGGTCGTCGATGACGTCGAGGATGCGGCCGATCTCGTGGCTCTTCTCGCCCAGCGACAGCGCGCGGTTGGCGATGCCGTCGACGCGCTCGGCGATGGCGTCCATGGAGTCGACCGACGCCGACACCGCCGCGCGGCCCTGCTCGGCGTAGCGGAGCGTCTCGGCGGCGTACCGGGCGACCGCCTCCGACGTCTCGGCGATCTGCGCCGCGGTGGCGGCGAGCTCCTCGATCGTCGACGTCGTCTCCGACACCGCGCTCGACTGCTGCGTCGCCGACGCCGCGTGCTCCTCGGCCGTGGCGAGCAGCTCGCCGGCGCTGGCGGAGATCTGCTCGCCACCGCCGCGGATCTGCCCGACGAGCTCGCGCAGGTTCGTGATCGTGTGGTTGAAGGCGGTGCTCAGCGACGCCAGGTGCGCCGCGTCCTCCGGCGTCTGCACCTCGACGGCGAGGTCGCCGTCGGCCGCGCGGGCGAGGACGGCCGAGAGCTCCTCGACCCGGGCCTCGAGGACCTTGCGCTCCTCGCGGGCCTTGCGGCGAAGGTCCCAGACCGCCGACGACAGGTTCGAGGTGAACCAGGCGACCACCGGGAACATGAGCCCGACGAGGACGAGCGGCGCGACGGCCGAGGCGTCCAGCTGCCGGGACAGCGCCGTCGCGAGCACGACGCCGCCGCTCGCGGCCAGCCCGAACAGCGCCGACTGCCAAGCCGGCATCGACACGGCGGCGAACAGCACGATGCCGAGGTACAGCAGCCAGAACGGGCCCTTGACGCCGCCGGTCACCGAGGCCGACGCCGTCGCCCAGACGGTGAAGCTCACGAGCAGCAGCGCCCGGAAGGCCGTGATGTTCGCCAGCACGACGTGCGACTTCATGGCGAGCGTCGGGAGGAAGGTCAGGAACAGCGTCACCGCGGCCCCGACGACGTGCCAGCCGAGGAACGCCCACAGGTGGACGACCACGCCCTCGGGGGCGCCGAAGCGCTCCATGGCGAGGACGGCGCCCAGGCCGATGAGCCAGCTCAGCCAGGTCATCACCGCGGCGGCGCGCGCCAGCCGGATCGAGAAGTCCACGTTCCCCTCCTGTCGCCCGGGACCCGGGCACTGCACTCGTCGTCGGCGCGAGGTGGCCGGTGCTGTAGCCCGGACGGCGCAGCCGCGCTCAGCCGGCCCGGCGGACCCGGGGCAGCTCGTCGGCCAGCGCGAACAGCGCGGCCAGGTCCAGCAGGCCGCAGGGCCCCTCGAGCCCCTCGACCGGGTCGGTGAGCTGCCCGCAGAGCAGCGCGGCGGTGTGCCCGGGCAGCGACGCCAGGGGCGGCTCCACGGCGGACGGGTCGACGTCGAGCGTGCCCTCGACCCCCTCGACGACGAGGCCGGCCTGCACGCCGCGCGAGGTGAGCACGACCATGCGGCCCCGCCGGTCGACCGGTGCCCGCGGCGCCTCGAGCAGCGGGCGCACGTCGAGCACGGCGAGCACCCGGCCGCGCCAGTTCGCCGCGCCGGCGACCCACTCGGGCAGCCCGGGCACCCGCGTCAGCGCCGGCAGGCGACCGACCTCGGCGACGGCCCGCACGGGCAGCCCGTAGCGCGAGCCCCCGAGCCGGACGAGGACGGTCTCCTCAGTCGCGGTCGCGCTCGCCGGCGCGTCCTCCAGCGTCTCCATGCGGGGTGCTTCGGCGCGCGGGGGCCTGCGGTGAAGCCCGCCGCCGCCGGGCGGCCCCGGAGGCGGCGGTGACGAGCGCGGCCCAGGCCACCAGCCCGCCGAACAGGTAGGCGTAGCCGGCGCCGGTGCCCGGCACCACGAGGTCGCCCTCGGCCCGCGCCGCGCCGAGGACCGGCCAGGACAGGACGAACCACACGACCGCCGGGGCGAGCGCCCCGAGCAGCCCGGCCCGCCGGGCCGCCGCCCACCCGAGGGCGAGCGTGCCGGCGAGCGGCAGCAGCCACGCCGGCGCGGGCAGCGTGCCGACGCGCAGCGGGACGAGGAAGGCCGCCCACACGGTGAGGGCGCCGGTGAGCACGGTGGCGCCGGCCACCACGAGCCCGGACGGCAGCGGGGCCGGCGCGTCCGGGGCGGGGGCGTGGGCGCTCACGCGCTCCAGCCTGCCAGGACGGCCGGCCCCGCTGCCGGGGCGAGCGGGTCAGACGGTGCGCTCGGCGTGCTCCGTCAGGTCGATGACGGTGCGCGGGCCGGCCGCAGCCGCCGCCTCGAGCACGTCGGTGATCTCGGCGCCGATGAGCTCCTCGCGCTCGAGCAGCGCGTCGCGCAGCGCCTCGACGAGGTGCTTGTTCTCCTGCAGCAGCGCCTTGACCCTCGTCTTGTTCGCCTGCAGCAGCTGCTCGACGGCGTCCCGGCCGCGGTCGTCGGCGAGCACCCGGCCGACGATGTTGGTGTCGGAGAACGAGCTGTTCTGGATGGCCGCGAACGACAGCAGGGTGTCCTCCATGCCGTGCGCGCCGACCATCTCGGCGGCCGCGTTGGTGGCGTAGAGCAGGTCGCCGCCGGGGCCGGTCGAGACGTCGTCGAAGAAGATCTCCTCGGCGCACTGGCCGGCCAGCGCGATCTGCACCAGGGCGCGCATCTCCTTGCGCGAGCGGGTGTAGACCTCCTCGCGGTCGCCGTGGGCGAGCAGGCCGAGGGCGCTGCGGCGCTTGACGATGGTGAGCACCTCGAGGCGGCGCTCCGGCGCGGTGAGCCAGGCGGCCGTGGCGTGGCCGGCCTCGTGCGTCGCGATGAGGCGCTTCTCGTGCTCGGTGTAGCCCACCGGCTGGCCCATGCCGACCTCCTCGGACAGCCGGGCCTTCTCGACGTCCGACCAGGTCATCGTCCTCTCGCCGCGGCGGACGGCGCTCACGAGGGCCTCGTCGAGCAGGTGCTCGATCATCACGGGCGTGTAGCCCTGCGTGATGCCGGCCAGGCTGTCGCGGACGTCGTCGGCGTCGAGCTCGGGCTCGTGCGCCTTCTTGGCGAGGAAGTGGTCGATGAGGGCGCGGCGGCCGCTCTTGCCGGGCAGGTCGAAGGTGAGCCGGCGGTCGAAGCGGCCCGGGCGCAGCAGCGCCGGGTCGAGGCCGTCGGCGCGGTTGGTGGCGGCGATGAGCAGGATGTTCGTGGGCACGTGCTGCGGCCGCTGCAGCTGCCGGTGCGCCGGCAGGA
>DATMKB010000060.1:0-6863 GCA_035553635.1 Mycobacteriales bacterium | reverse complement strand
ACGACGACCGGGCCGGCGGTCGCGATGCCGAGCAGCGGCAGCGGCGCGACGAGGGCCAGCGAGACGAGCGTGGTGGTGAGGACGTTGCGCCGCACGGGTTCTCCTGGGGCTCCGGGGGCCCGCCGGGTCGCGGCGGGTCGGGTCCAGGCTTCGACGCCGGGCGCCCGGTTCCTCCCCTAGATCGCGGCCTCGTCCCCGAGCAGCGCGTCGGCGAAGGCCTCGGCCTCGAACGGCGCGAGGTCGTCGGGGCCCTCGCCCAGCCCGATGAGCTTGACCGGGATGCCCAGCTCGCGCTGCACGGCGACGACGATGCCGCCCTTGGCGGTGCCGTCGAGCTTGGTGAGCACGATGCCGGTGACCTCGACCGCCTCGGTGAACACGCGGGCCTGCACGACGCCGTTCTGGCCGGTGGTGGCGTCCAGGACGAGCAGCGTCTCGTCGACCGGGCCGTGCTTCTCCACCACGCGCTTGACCTTGCCGAGCTCGTCCATGAGCCCGGCCTTGGTGTGCAGGCGGCCGGCGGTGTCGACGAGCACCGTGTCTGCCCGGGCCTCCTTGCCGCGCTTCACGGCGTCGAAGGCCACCGACGCCGGGTCGCCGCCCTCCGGCCCGCGCACGACCTCGGCGCCCACGCGCTCGCCCCACGTCTGCAGCTGGTCGGCGGCGGCGGCGCGGAAGGTGTCGGCCGCGCCGAGCACCACAGTGCGGCCGTCGGCGACGAGGACGCGGGCGAGCTTGCCGCAGGTGGTGGTCTTGCCGGTGCCGTTGACGCCGACGACGAGCACGGTCGCGGGCCGGCCGTCCTCGTGCGGCAGGGTGCGCAGCGAGCGGTCGACGTCCTTGCCGATGGAGATGACGAGCTCCTCGCGCAGGAGCGGCCGCAGGGCGCTGACCGTGCGCACGCTCTCGACGCGCACGCGGGTGCGCAGCCGCTCGACGAGGTCCTGCGTGGCGGCGACGCCCATGTCGGCCTGCAGGAGGGTGTCCTCGACCTCCTCCCACGTGTCGTCGTCGAGGGTGTCGCGCGACAGCAGCGCGAATAGGCCGCGGCCGATCGTGCTCTGGCTGCGCGCCAGCCGGCCGCGCAGCCGCTGCAGCCGCCCGGCGGTGGGCGCCGGCACGTCGAGCTGCGGCGGGAGGGGGGCCGCCGGGCCGGCGCTCTCCGTGCCCGCCGGCAGCGGGCTCTCCGGCAGCTCGACGACGTCGACGGTGCGGGTGGGGGTGTCGCGCGGCACCTCGGCGTCGTCGCCGGTGCCGGGGCGGTAGTCGACGCCGGGGCGCGGGGGCGGCGGCACCTCCCCGCGCCCGCCGCGGCCGCGCACCAGCGCAACCGTCGCGACGACGGCGACCAGGAGGATGCCGAGGAGCAGGCCGATCAGCTCGATCACGGCGCTAGTCCTACCAGCGCCCGCGCGCAGCGAACCCCGGGCCTCAGCGCAGCCTCATCTCCGTGACGGCGTCGACGGTGGTGCCGTCGCCCAGGGCGAGCTCCACGAGCAGCTCCTCCCCCTCGCCCAGGCCCTCGAAGGCGGCCACGAGGTCGTCGAGCGCTGCGGGGCTGCCGGTCTCCGTCAGCTCCCCCTGCGTGCGGACCGCCCGGTCGCCGTCGCCGAGCACGACCTGGACGTCGTCGGCGAGCACGTGCTCGCGCACGCGGGGGTTGACGTGGGAGAGCGTCGTCGGGCCGTCGGGCGACTGCTGCAGGTCGACCCGGTCGAGCAGGACCGTGCGGCGGCCGTCGCGCTCGCCGAACCCGCGGACGTAGCCCAGGTCGGACTCGGAGGTCTCCGCCTCGGCGGCCGCCGTGGGCGGGACGTCCGGCCCGGCCGGCGCGGGGACCAGCGGCTCCGGGGTCCACGACGGCGTCGGCTCCGCCGTGGCCTGCGGCGCGGCGCTCGGCGCCGGTGCGGCGGGCGGCGCCGTCAGCCGCTCCGAGCCGCCGGTGAGCAGCACGCCGCCGGCCACGACGGCCGCCACGACGGCGAGCGCGCCGCCGCCCGCGGCGGCCTGCCGGCGCCGCCGCAGCAGCGTGCCGCGCCGGCGGACGGCGTCGGCGGGGGCGAGCTCCACGCGCAGGCCCTCGAGGTCGGCGGACAGGGACGTCAGGCGGTCAGGCACCGGGGGGCTCCCTCGGTCAGGGCGTGCTCGTCGGACAGCCGGGGGCGCCAGCGCCGCGCGGCCGCGCGCCAGGCGGGACGTGACCGTGCCGACGGGCACGCCGGTCTCGGCGGCCACCTGCTCGAGCGGCAGGTCGACGAGGTGGTGCAGGACGACCGCGACGCGCTGGGCTTCCGGCAGCGCCCGCAGCGCGCGGACCAGCGCGACGGCGTCCGGCGAGGCGCCCGGCAGGTCCTCCGGCGCACCCGACCGGCGCCAGGCCGCGAGCGCGTTGCGGCTCCGGCGCCAGCGGCTGACGGCGAGCCGGAGCGCGACCGTGCGCACCCACGCCTCGGGGGCGTCGTAGGCGCCGACGGCGCCCCAGCGGCTGTAGGCGCGGGCCCACGCCTCCTGGACGACGTCCTCGGCCTCCTGCCGGTCGCGCACGAGCGGCACGAGCTGCCGCACGAGGCGCGGCGCGCCCTCGCGGTAGAGGGCGTCGAAGTCGGCGGGCGGGCTCACGGCGTTGCGGCTCCTGTCGTCGTCGGTCGCTGGTCACACGCCTGCGGACCCTGCCGGGTTCCACGCCGTCGTGGTGGACTTCCGGCGTGCGCCGCGCCGCCGCCTCCCTCGCCCTGCTCGGCGCCGCGCTCGCGGCCTGCGGCACGGCCCCGGCAGCAGCGCCGGAGGGGCTGCGGGTGGCGGTCGAGCAGTCGCGCGACAACGAGAACCGCGGGCTGCTGCAGCTCGTGGTGACCAACGACGGCAGCACGCCGGTGGTGGTGCGTCGGGCGGCGCTGCGGAGCCCGGGCTACCGGGCGGCGCCGGGCGGCGTGTTCGACGACGTCGTGCGCCCCGGCGGCCGCACCGCCTTCCCGGTGCCGCTCGGCGAGGCGGACTGCCGGCGCACCACCAGCGGGTCCGCGGCGGTCGTCGGGCTCCGGGAGGGCGGCACCGTGCGCGAGGTGCTCCTGCCGGTGCCCGCCGACGACCCGGTGCTCCCCCGGCTCCACGGCCGGGCGTGCGCGCTCGAGGAGGTCGCCGCGGCGGTCGACCTCGCCCTGACGACGTCGGCCCCCGACGGCGGCGCGGTGCGCGGCGAGCTCGTGCTGCGACGCCGCTCCGGCACGGCCGAGGTGCGGCTCACCGACGTCCAGAGCAGCATCCTGTTCCTGCTGCAGCCGGCCGGCGGCCTGCCCCTCGTGCTCGCACCGGGCGAGCGGCGCGCGGCCCTGCGGGTCGTGCTGCGCGCCGTGCGCTGCGACCCGCACGCCCTGCTCGAGAGCAAGCGGTCGTACACCTTCCCCGTCTTCGTCGCGCTCGACGGGGGCGAGCCCCTGCAGGTCCCCGTCACCGCCGACGGCGCCGGGCGGGCCCGGCTCGACGAGGTGCTCCGCGACCGCTGCGCCGCGGAGGGCGTCGACCTCGGGGGCTAGGCCGGCTCGCGCTCCCGTAGCCGCTGGCTCACCACGGTGGAGACGCCGTCGCCGCGCATCGTGACGCCGTAGAGCGCGTCGCCGATCTCCATCGTCCGCTTCTGGTGCGTGATGACGATGAGCTGGCTGCTGTCGCGCAGCTGCTGCATGAGGTCGAGCAGGCGGCCGAGGTTGCGGTCGTCGAGCGCCGCCTCGACCTCGTCCATGACGTAGAAGGGCGAGGGGCGCGCCCGGAAGATGGCCACGAGCAGGGCGATCGCGGTGAGCGAGCGCTCACCGCCCGACAGCAGCGACAGCCGGCTGACCTTCTTGCCCGCGGGGCGGGCCAGCACCTCGATGCCGGTGCTCAGCGGGTCCTTCGGGTCGGTGAGCACGAGCTTGCCCTCGCCGCCCGGGAACAGCGTCGCGAAGACGTGCACGAACTCGCGGGCGGTGTCCTCGAACGCGCTGGTGAAGGTCTCGGAGATGCGGGCGTCGACGTCGGCGACGATGCCGAGCAGGTCGCGCCGGGTGGCCTTGAGGTCCTCGAGCTGCGTCGACAGGAACGCCGAGCGCTCCTCCAAAGCGGCGTACTCCTCGAGGGCGAGCGGGTTGACCTTGCCCAGCAGCGCGAGCGCCCGCTCGGCCGCGGCGGCGCGCTTCTCCTGCACCGTGCGGTCGAACGGCGTCGGCTCGCCGTCCTCCTCCGAGGGGGGCACCGGCTGGTCCGGCCCGTAGTCGGCCAGCAGCGTCTCGAGCGGCACCGACCACTCCTCGACCGCCCGGGCCTCGAGCGCCTCGATGCGGGCCCGCTGCTCGGTGCGGGCCAGCTCGTCCTTGTGCACGACGTCGGTGAGGCGGTCGAGCTCGGCGGCCAGCTCGCGGGTGCGGGCGCGCAGCGACAGCAGCTCGCCCTCGGTGACGGTGCGGGCGGCCTGCGCCGCCTCGCGCTCCTGCGCCGCGACGGCGAGGGCCCGCCCGGCCGCGGCGACGGCCTCCTGCGCCGCGGCGGCCACGGCGGCGGCCACGACGGCACCGCGCGCCCGGCCGGCGCGCAGGCGCTCGAGCCGCTCGCGGGCGGCGCGCTCCTGGCGGGCGGCCCGCTCGAGCGCCTCGGCGCGGCCGGTGAGCGCCCGGGCGCGCTCCTCCCCGGTGCGGACGGCGAGCCGGGCCTCGACCTCGGCCGCGCGGGCGGCCGCGGCCTCGGCGGCGAGCCGGTCGCGCAGCTCGGTGCTGGGCTCCTCGTCGGCGGGCGCCGACTCCGCCAGGGCCAGGCGCTCCTCGAGCTCGGCCAGGCCGGAGACGTCGCGGTCGCGCGCCTCCTCGGCGCGCACGCGGGCCTGCGCCAGGCGGCCGGCCTCGGCCTCGGCGGCGCGGGCGGCCGAGGCGAGCAGCCCGAGCTGCTCCGACAGCGCCGCCATCCGGGCGTCGCTGGCGTGCAGCTGCTCGAGCGCCGACTCGACGTCGGCCGAGGCGCGCTCGACGTCGGCGCGGGCGGCCTGCACCTCGAAGCGCAGGCGCTCCTGGCGCTGCTGGGCCTCGTCGTGCCGGGCGGCGGCCTCGTCGACGGCCGCCTGCACCTCGAGGAGCGTCGGCGCGCTGGCCGAGCCGCCGACGGCCCAGTCCGGCCCGAGCAGGTCGCCCTCGGCGGTGACGGCGCGCACGCCGGGCACCGCCTCGACGAGCGCCCGGGCGTCGTCGAGCGTGCCGACGACGGCGACCCGGCGCAGGGCGCGCGTGAGGGCGGGGCGCAGCGCCTCGGGCGCCTCGACGAGGTCGAGCGCCCAGCGGGCCCCGCCGGGCAGGTCGGGCCAGGGGGCGTCGTCGTCGTACGGGGCACCGCCGACGAGCAGGCCGGCGCGGCCGGCGTCGTCGGCCTTGAGCCGGTCGAGGGCGGCGACGGCGTCGGCCGGCGAGGCGACCGCGACGGCGTCGGCCACCGCGCCGAGCGCCGCGGCCACGGCCGCCTCGGAGCCGGGCGAGACCTGCAGCAGCGCCGCGACCGTGCCGAGCACGCCCGGCAGGTCGGCCGACAGCAGGGCGTCCGAGCCGTCGCGGGCCAGCGACAGGGCCAGGGCGTCGCGGCGCGCGGCCCACGTGCTGCGGTCGCGCTCGGCCTCGCGCTCGTCGGCCTGCAGCGCGGCCAGCCGGTCCTGCGCGGCCGCGAGGGCCTGCGCGGCGGCCTCGTGCCGCTCGTCGAGGTCGACCTCGCCCTCGTCGAGCCCGCCGGCCTCCACCTGCAGCTGCTCGAGGTCGGCCTGCGCCCGCTCGGCGCGGGCGTGGGCCTCGTCGAGCGCCGTCGACAGCCGGCCGAGCTCGGCCTCGGCGGCGGCGCTGCGCGAGCGCAGGGCGGCCACCTGCCCGGTGAGGCGGGCCAGGCCCTCCCGGCGGTCGGCGACCGCGCGGACGGCGGCGACGAGGGCCTTCTCCTCGGCGGCCAGGGCGGCCTCGGCGTCGGTGCGCCGGGTGACGGCGTCGCGCAGGCGCTCGGCGTCGGCGGCGACCTGCTCGGCGAGCGCGGCCTCCGACTCGCGGGCCGCGGCGGCCTCGCGGTCGAGCTGCTCGGGGTCGCGGCCGTCGCGCCGCTCCTCGGGCAGCGAGCTGGTGAGGTGGCGGTGCCGCTCGGCGGCGAGCACGGCCGTGCCGCGCAGCCGCTCCTCGAGCGCCGACAGCCGGTACCAGGTCTCCTGCGCCCGGGTGAGGGCCGGCGCCTGCTCGGCGGCGGCCTGCTCGAGCGCCGTCTCGCGGGCCTGCGCCTCCGACAGCTCGCGCTCCACCACCGACCGGCGCTCGCGCAGCGCCGTCTCGTCGCGCACCTCGGCCTCGAGCGAGGCGCGCAGCTGCACGAGGTCGTCGGCGAGCAGGCGCAGCCGGGCGTCGCGCAGGTCGGCCTGCACGGTGGCGGCCCGGCGGGCGACCTCCGCCTGCTTGCCCAGCGGCTTGAGCTGCCGGCGCAGCTCGGTGGTGAGGTCCTGCAGGCGGGTGAGGTTCGCCTGCATCGCCTCGAGCTTGCGGAGCGCCTTCTCCTTGCGCTTGCGGTGCTTGAGGACGCCCGCGGCCTCCTCGATGAAGCCGCGGCGGTCCTCCGGCCGGGCCTGCAGGACGGCGTCGAGCTGGCCCTGCCCGACGACGACGTGCAGCTCGCGGCCGATGCCGCTGTCGCTCATGAGCTCCTGCACGTCGACCAGGCGGCACTTCTCGCCGTTGATGGAGTACTCGCTGGCGCCGTCGCGGAACATCAGCCGCCGGACGCTGACCTCGGTGTACTCGATGGGCAGCGCACCGTCGGTGTTGTCGATGGTCAGCGTCACCTCGGCCCGGCCCAGCGGCGGGCGGCCGGGCGTGCCGGCG
>DATMKB010000059.1:0-2437 GCA_035553635.1 Mycobacteriales bacterium | reverse complement strand
CGGTGCGCTCAGCCAGCCGGCCGACGCCGACGGCGTCACCATCCCGCTGGTGCAGCGCCCGGAGCTCGCCGGCCTCATCACGGCGCTCTACGGCGTCGAGACGCCGCCGGCGCCGCGCAACGACCTCGTGTCGATCTTCCTCACCGGCATCGAGGGCGTGAACAAGGTCGAGGGCGGTCAGCCCGCCGAGGTCCTGCGCCTCAACACGAGCGTCACGCCGACTGCCTTCGCCGACCAGGACCGCCTCGGCCTGCTCGCCGGGCAGGACGACGGCTTCCCGAACGGCCGTCGCCTCGTCGACGACGTCGTCGACATCGCGCTGCGCGCGGTGGCCGGCGGCACGCCGTTCACGCCGGAGTTCGACAAGGCGCCGAACAACGCGCTCGCGGACGGCGTCGACGCCAACGACGGCACGTTCCTCACGTCGTTCCCGTACCAGGCCACCCCGTGGCAGGGCTACGGCGAGAACAACGAGCTGCGCGGCCGCACCACGTCCGGCACCTCGACCGTCACCACCCCCGGGGTGCGCTAGTGACGGCTGAGCGCCGCGCCGGCCAGAAGCGGTCCCTCGCCGGGACCGGTCGGCGCGGGCTGGGTGCCCTGGCCGTGGCAGCGCTCGCGCTGCCGCTGCTGGGCGGCCCGGCCTCCGCGCAGTCCTTCCTCGACCCGGCCGACCCGTGCGTCGGCGCCGTCTCCCCGGCGCCGTTCACCGACCGCGGAGCGATCCCGGAGGTGCACCGGCTCAACGTCGACTGCGCTGCCCGGGAGGGCATCACGCAGGGTCAGACCGCGTCGCAGTTCAACCCGGCCGGCACGGTGACCCGGGGCCAGATGGCCTCGTTCATCGTGCGGGTCCTCCGGGCCGGCAGCTGGTGGCCGCCGGCCCGGAGGACCGCGGCTTCACCGACGTCGGCAGCAGCGTCCACCGCGACGCGATCAACCAGCTGGCGCAGATCGGTGTCGCGCAGGGCGTGACGAGCACCCGGTACGAGCCGCGGGCGGTCGTGCGCCGCGACCAGATGGCGTCCTTCGTCGTCCGGGCCGCGGAGTACGCCTACCGCGTCGGTGACACGCGCGACCAGCTCGACGGCCAGACCGTCGGGGCGTTCCCGTTCGGCGACGTCGCCGAGGGCAACGTGCACCGGGCGAACATCGCCGCGGCGGTCGAGCTGCTCGGCGTCAGCGTCGGCATGGCCGGCGACAGCTACCAGCCCGCGGGCAGCACGACGCGCGCGCAGATGGCGACCTTCGTCATCCGCCTGCTCGACGTGACCCTCGTCCCGCAGCCGTAGCGCCCGAGGGAGCGGGCCCGGCCGACCGGCCGGGCCCGCTCCCCCCTCGCCCCCGGAGGTCCCGTGACCCGCCTGCCCGCTCGTGCGCTCGGCGTCGTCCTCGCGAGCGGCGCCCTGCTGCTCGCCGCCGCCGCCCCCGCCCTCGCGCACCCGCTCGGCAACTTCAGCGTCAACACCTACAGCGCGGTCGCCGTCGAGCCCTCGGCCGTGCGCGTCGACGTCGTCGTCGACCGCGCCGAGATCCCGACGCGCCAGCTCTTCCCCGACCTCGACCTCGCCGCCGGCGCCCTGCCCGGCGGCACCGCCGGCCCCGCCGCCGACCTGTGCGCCGACGTGGTCCGGGCGGCCTCCCTCGAGGTCGACGGGCGCGCCGTCGCGCTGCAGCTCGACGGGAGCGCCCTCACCCTGCCCGAGGGAGCCGCCGGGCTGCGGACCTCGCGGCTCGTCTGCGCCCTGCGCAGCGCCGACCTCGGCGACCTCGTCGGCAGCAGCGTCGCGTACGCGCTCGCCGACGTGAGCCCGGCCCCCGGCTGGCGCGAGACCACCGCCGTCGGCGACGGCGTCCGCGTCGACGCCGACGTGCCCGCCCGCAGCCGCAGCGCCGCCCTCACCGCCTACCCCGAGGACGAGCTGGCCGCGCCGCTCGACGTGCCCGGCACCGTGCTGGACGTCGCGCGCGGCACCGGCGTCGTCACGGGCACCGGCAGCGTGCTCGACGCGCCGGCGCCGGACGACGGCCTCCTGCGCGGCGCCGACCGCCTCACGACGGCCTTCACCGGCCTGGTCGCCCAGCAGTCGCTCACGGTGCCCTTCGCGGCGCTCGCCGTCCTCGTCGCCGTCGCGCTCGGCGCGCTGCACGCCTTCGCGCCCGGGCACGGCAAGACCGTCATCGCCGCCTACCTCGTCGGCCGGCGCGGGACGCTGCGCGACGCCGCGCTGCTCGGGCTCTCGGTCACCGTCACGCACACCCTCGGGGTCGTGCTGCTCGGCGCGCTGCTCACCGTCGTGGGGCTGGCCGCGCCGAGCGAGGTCTACCCCGTGCTCGGGACGGCGTCGGGGCTGCTGCTCGTCGGCGTCGGCGTGGTGCTGCTGCGCGCGGCGCGGCGGACGCGGCGGGCGGCGCGGGCGCGCGCCGTCTCCCCCGC
>DATMKB010000058.1:0-5562 GCA_035553635.1 Mycobacteriales bacterium | reverse complement strand
ACCTCGGGGTTCGTCGCGTCGACGGTGCTGCTCGTCGTGTCCGTGACGGCGCTGGTCGTGTACTTCAGGAGGAAGGGCTGGCTGTAGGTCGCTAGGGTCCGCCGGTGACCACCGTCGTGCTCGTGCGCCACGGGCTGACCGCGCTGACCGGCCCCGTGCTCGCCGGGTGGACCCCCGGCCTCCACCTCGACGAGCGGGGGCAGGAGCAGGCCGCTCGGCTGGCCGAGCGGCTGCGCCCGGTGCCGTTCGACGCCGTCGTCAGCAGCCCGCTCGACCGCTGCCTCGACACCGCCGGCGCCGTGCTCGAGGGCCGGGAGCAGGAGCTCCAGGTCGACGAGCGGCTGGGGGAGTGCCACTACGGCGAGTGGACCGGGAAGCCGCTGAAGGAGCTCGCCAAGGAGCCCATGTGGAAGGTGGTGCAGCAGCACCCGTCGGCGGCGGTCTTCCCCGGCGGCGAGGCGCTGCGCGACACCCAGGCCCGCGCCGTCGCCGCGGTGCGCGACTGGAACGCCCGGCTCGGCCCGGACGCCACCTGGCTCGCGTGCTCGCACGGCGACGTCATCAAGGCGGTGGTCGCAGACGCGCTCGGGCTGCACCTCGACGGCTTCCAGCGCATCGTCGTCGACCCCTGCTCGGTCACGGTCGTCCGGTACACCGAGACGCGGCCGTTCGTCGCGCGCGTCAACGACAACGGCGGGTCGGTGGCCGACCTCCTGCCGCCCAAGCGCAAGGGGCGCCGGCGCAGGAGCTCGAGCGACGCCGTCGTGGGCGGCGGCGCGGGCGCATAGGGTCGACGGCGTGCCCCGCACGGTCCACTCCTTCGACCCGCCCGAGCGCTTCGTCGCCGGGACGGTCGGCCAGCCCGGCGACCGGACGTTCTACCTGCAGGCCTCCGGCGGCGGCCGCACGGTGTCCGTCGCCCTCGAGAAGTCGCAGGTGAGCGTCCTCGCCGACCGGCTCGAGGAGCTCCTCGAGGAGGTCCGCCGCCGCGGAGCGGGTGAGGTGCCGCGCACCGCGCCCGCGGAGCTCGAGGACACCGCGCCCCTCGACACGCCCGTCGAGGAGGAGTTCCGCGTCGGCAGCATGGGCCTGGCCTGGGACCCGGACGAGGCGAAGGTCGTCGTCGAGGCGCTCGCGCAGCCCGAGACCGAGGCCGACGCCGAGGTCGAGCCCATGTCCGACGCCGAGGAGGGCCCGGACGTCCTGCGGGTCGTGCTCGACGCCGCGCAGGTGCGCGCCTTCGTCCGCCGCGCCCAGCGCGTCGTCGCGGCCGGGCGCCCGCCCTGCCCGCTGTGCAGCCTCCCGCTCGACCCCGAGGGCCACGTCTGCCCGCGCCAGAACGGGCACCGGCGCTGACCCTGGGCGACGATGGCCCCGTGGCCGGGGTCCTGACGCTCGACGAGGCGCTGCGCCTGCTGCGCGAGGGCCGGCTCGAGGTCGAGGGCCGGCTGCTCGACGCGAGCAACGCGACGCTGCTGTGCACCGCCGAGCTCGACGGCGTCACGGCGGCCTGCGTCTACAAGCCAGTGGCGGGGGAGCGGCCGCTCTGGGACTTCCCCGACGGCACGCTCGCCGGCCGCGAGGTCTCGGCCTGGCTGGTGTCGCAGGCGACCGGCTGGGACCTCGTGCCGCCCACCGTCCTGCGCGACGGCCCGTTCGGCACCGGCATGTGCCAGCTCTGGATCGACGTCGACGAGGAGGTGGACCTCGCCGCCCTCGCGCGGTCCGACCACGCCGACCTGCGCCGCCTCGCGGTGCTCGACGCCGTCCTCAACAACGCCGACCGCAAGGGCGGCCACCTGCTGCCGCGCGAGGACGGCCGGGTGCAGGGCATCGACCACGGCGTCTGCTTCTCGGCCGAGGACAAGCTGCGGACGCTGCTGTGGCAGTGGCGCGGGCACGCGCTGACCGACGAGGCGCTCGACGTCCTGGGCCGGGTGCGCGCCGAGCTCGAGGGCGACCTCGGCGACGCCCTGCACGAGCACCTCACCGCGACCGAGGTGCGGGCCACCGCCGCGCGGGTCGACCGGCTGCTCACCACCGGCGTGCACCCGCACCCGTCGGAGGACTGGCCGGCCATCCCGTGGCCGCCCTTCTAGGCGCCGGCTCCGCACGTAGGCTCGCAGCCCATGCAGTCCTGGCCCGCGACCGCCGTCCCCGTGCTGCCCCGGACGGACGGGACGCCGGGGCTCCGGCTGCACGACTCCTCGACCCGCGGGCTGGTCGACGTCCGGCCGGCCGGCACGGCGCGGCTCTACGTCTGCGGCATCACGCCCTACGACGCGACCCACCTCGGGCACGCCCGCACCTACCTCGCCTTCGACACCCTCGTCCGGGTCTGGCTCGACGCCGGCCTGGAGGTCGAGTACGCGCAGAACGTCACCGACATCGACGACCCCCTGCTCGAGCGGGCCGAGCGCGACGGCGAGGACTGGCGCGACGTCGCCGCCCGCGAGACGCAGCTCTTCCGCGAGGACATGACGGCGCTGCGCGTGCTGCCGCCGCAGCACTACGTCGGCGCGGTGGAGGCCATGGCCGAGATCGCCGACGCCGTGGTGCGGCTGCGCGACGCCGGCCTGGCCTACGACGTCGACGGCGACCTCTACTTCCCGGTGGCCGGCCTCGACCGGTTCGGCGCCGTCAGCGGCCTCGACCGGTCGGCCATGACGGCGCTGTTCGCCGAGCGCGGCGGCGACCCCGAGCGGCCCGGCAAGCGGGACCCGCTCGACGCGCTGCTGTGGCGGGCGGAGCGGCCCGACGAACCGGCCTGGGACTCGCCGCTCGGCCGGGGGCGCCCCGGCTGGCACGTCGAGTGCGCGGCCATCGCGCTCGGCCGGCTCGGCGACGCCGTCGACGTGCAGGGCGGCGGCTCCGACCTCGTCTTCCCGCACCACGAGCACTCGGCGCTCGAGGCCGAGGCGCTCACCGGCGCCCGGCCGTTCGCCCGCGCCTACGTGCACGCCGGCATGGTGGGCCTCGACGGCGAGAAGATGTCGAAGTCGCGCGGCAACCTCGTCTTCGTCTCGCGGTTGCGCGCCGAGAGGACCGACCCGGGTGCGCTCCGGCTGGCGCTGCTGTCGACGCACTACCGCACCGACACCGCCTGGACGCCCGGCGCGCTCGTCGAGGGCGAGCAGCGGCTCGCCCGCTGGCGGGCGGCGGTCGCGCGGCCGGCCGGGCCGTCCGGAGCCGCGCTGCTCGCGGCGGTGCGGGCGGCCCTGGCCGACGACCTGGGCACGCCGGCGGCGCTCGCCGCGGTCGACGCCTGGGCCGGCACCGACGGCGACGACCCCGGCGCGCCCGCCCTGGTGGCGGACGCCGTCGACGCGCTGCTCGGCGTCGCGCTGCGCTGATCCGCGCCGCTCGTCCACAGATGTCGGCGCCGTGCGCCGGGGGACGCCGTCGCCGCCTACGGTCGCTCCTGACGGAGCCGGTCGGCGGCTCGCGACCCAGGAGGCACCTCATGAGCGGCATCAAGGTCACCCCCGAGCAGCTGCAGGCCCTGTCCGGGCAGGTCGCCCGCGGGTCCGGCGAGATCGAGGGGCAGCTGCGCGCGCTGTCGAACACGGTGGCCCCGCTCGTCGGCGGTGACTGGGCCGGCCAGGCCCAGCAGCGCTTCACCGCCCTGTGGGACGAGTGGCAGCGCTCGGCGCAGGGCCTCAAGCACGCCCTCGACGGCATCAGCCAGCTCATGAACCAGGCCGGCACCGCCTACGCGCAGGCCGAGCAGAGCATCGCCAGCACCTTCCGGTAGCCGAGCGGGGCCCGGCCGGCGGTCAGGCGTCCGGGCTGTCGTCCCGCCGGCGCAGGTAGCGCTCGAACTCCTTGGCGATGGCCTCGCCGGAGGCCTCGGGCAACTCGTCGGCCGGCTCCCGCTCCTCGAGCGAGGCGACGTACTCGGCCACGTCGGCGTCGCCTGCGGCGAGCTCGTCGACGCGGCGCTCCCACTCCCGGGCCTGCTCCGGCAGGTCGCCGAGGGGGACCGGGGCGTCGAGCAGGTCCTCGACCCGGCGCAGCAGCGCCACGGTCGCCTTCGGGCACGGGGCCTGGGAGACGTAGTGCGGCACGGCCGCCCAGAACGACGCGGCGTGGTGGCCGGCCCGCACGGCGGCGTCCTGCAGCACGCCGACGATGCCGGTCGGCCCCTCGTAGCGGCTGCGCTCGAGGCCGAGGGCCGCGGCGGTGCCCGGGTCGGTCGCGGTGCCGGTCACCGGCACCGGCCTGGTGTGCGGGTTGTCCGCGAGCAGCGCGCCGAGGGTCACCACCATCCCGACGCCGAGCTCGGCGGCGATGTCGAGCAGCTCGCCGCAGAAGGCCCGCCACCGCAGGTTCGGCTCGACGCCCCGCACGAGCACGAGGTCGCGGTCGGCGCCCGGGATCTCGCAGACGAGCACCCGGGTGGAGGGCCAGTCGATGCGGCGGGTGGCGCCGTCGACGAGGGCGACGGTCGGGCGGTGCTGCTGGAAGTCCACGTAGTCGTCGGGGTCCACCTCGGCGACCGGCCGGGCGTCCCAGGCGTCGGCGAGGTGGTCGAGGGCCCCCGTGGCCGCGTCGCCCGCGTCGTTCCAGCCCTCGAAGGCCGCGAGCAGCACCGGCCGGCGCAGCCCGAGCGGGCCGGGACGGGCGGGCAGCGGCGCAGTCACGGGGCGACCCCTTCCCGGCCCGGCGCCGGCCAGACGTGCGGGAGCTCGTCCCGCGCGGTCCGCACCGCCCCCGCCACGAGGGCGGGCCACTGCAGCGGCACGTCGTGCACCGCGCCGGTCCACCTCAGCACCCGCGGGAGGGCCAGCAGCTCCGCGGCACGGTCCAGCGCCCGGTGCTTGGCGGCCGCCCAGTCGTCCGGCGGCCCTGCGGGCAGGCAACCGACCAGCCACGCCGGGCACCGCACGCGCGACCAGAGGTCCTCGTGGTCGGTGTCGAGCAGGTCGTCGAGCACCGCCATGTGCGCGTCGAAGGGCAGCCTCGCGCGGGCCAGCCCGTCGTCGCCGACGGCGAACAGCGACCGGACGGCCGCGGCGACCTCGGGCGACCACCAGGGGCCCAGCGGGCCGGCGGACAGGCGGGCCTCGAGCTCGTCCGGCGACAGGGCCAGCCGCGGCGGGGTGAGCCGCGCGCGCCGCGCGGCGCGGTCCTCGCCGCCGGGCAGCCCGGTGGCGCCGTCCACGGCCACGCAGGCCAGCACCCGCGACGGCGCGTCGGCGGCCAGGCGCAGCGCGGTGGTGGCGCCCCAGGAGTGCCCGACGACGACCACGCGGTCCAGGCCAAGCGCGTCGAGCGCGGTGAGTGCGTCGCGGACCACCGCGGCGCCGTCGTACGGCCCCTCGGGCCGCTCGCTGTCGCCGTGGCCGCGCTGGTCGAGCGCCACCACGGCCGGCGCTGCGCCCGGGCCGCCCCGCAGGTGCGGCACGACGAGGTCCCAGACGTGCCGCGTGCTGGCCAGCCCGTGCAGCAGCAGCACCGCGGGGGAGGAGCCGGGCCAGCGGGTGGCCCGCAGCCGGACGCCGTCGCCGGGCAGGTCCAGGTCGCGCGGCTCCGCGACCGCGGGGGCCGGGCCGGCGCTCG
>DATMKB010000057.1:0-2823 GCA_035553635.1 Mycobacteriales bacterium | reverse complement strand
GGCCTCGACCTCCTCGAGCCGCAGCGTGTCGCGCAGCGCGGCGAGCGCGTGCTTGGCCGCCACGTAGCCGCCGCCGCCCTCGTAGACCCAGCGCCCCGCCGTCGAGCCGGTGAGGACGACGTGGCCCCGCGCGGCCCGCAGCGCCGGCAGGAGGGCCTGCACGGTGCGCACGTACGACGTCAACGTGCTGGGCACCGTGCGCACCGTGCAGGCCCTCCTGCCGGCACTGCGGGCCGCCCGGGGCCAGGTCGTCCTCACCGGCTCGACGGCGGGGCGCTGGGTCTACGAGGGCGGCGGCGGCTACGTGGCGGCCAAGCACGCGCTCTCCGCGCTGCGCGACACGCTGCGGCTCGAGGAGGTCGAGGCGGGCCTGCGGGTCACCGAGGTGGCGCCCGGGATGGTCGAGACCGAGGAGTTCTCGCTCGTCCGCTTCGACGGCGACGCCGACCGCGCGGCCGCCGTCTACGCCGGCGTCGAGGCGCTGACCGCCGACGACGTCGCCGACGTCATCGGCTGGGTCGCCTCCCGGCCGGCCCACGTCAACGTCGACCTCGTGCAGGTGACGCCGCAGCAGCAGGCCGCGGTGCACAAGGTCGTCCGCAGGACCTGATGGCACGGGTGAAGCGGTACGCGGCGGGGCGGACCCGCGCGTGCAGCTCCACGGCCGTCACGGGCGAGGCGCCGTAGCCGAGGTCGACGACGACGGGCGGCTCGACCGCGGAGCGCAGCAGGCCGCCGTGCACGCCGACGAGCCACCGGTCGACGCGGCGCAGCCGGTTCGGCGCGGTGGTGCCGCGGGTGGGCAGGCCGAGCGCGCGGGCCCGCCCCGCCGCGTACCGCTTCACCCGTGCCATCAGGTCCTGCGGACGACCTTGTGCACCGCGGCCTGCTGCTGCGGCGTCACCTGCACGAGGTCGACGTTGACGTGCGGCGGGCGGGAGGCGACCCAGCCGATGACGTCGGCGACGTCATCGGCTGTCAGGGCCTCGACGCCGGCGTAGACGGCGGCCGCGCAGTCGGCGTCGCCGTCGAAGCGGACGAGCGAGAACTCCTCGGTCTCGACCATCCCGGGCGCCACCTCGGTGACGCGCAGGCCGGCCTCGACCTCCTCGAGCCGGAGGGTGTCGCGCAGCGCGGCGAGCGCGTGCTTGGCCGCCACGTAGCCGCCGCCGCCCTCGTAGACCCAGCGCCCCGCCGTCGAGCCGGTGAGGACGACGTGGCCCCGGGCGGCCCGCAGTGCCGGCAGGAGGGCCTGCACGGTGCGCACGGTGCCCAGCACGTTGACGTCGTACGTGCGCGCCCAGGTCTGGGCGTCGGCCGCGCCGAGCGGCGCGAGGTCGAAGGCTCCGCCGGCGTTGGCGACGAGCAGGTCGCACTCGGGCACGGCGTCGGCGAGGTCGTCGACCGAGCGCGGGTCGGTGACGTCGAGGGCCTGCGGGCGGACGCCCGGCACCTCGGCGGCCAGCGCGCCGAGCCGGTCGAGGCGGCGGGCGGCGGCCACCACCGACCAGCCGTCGGCGGCCAGCCGGCGCACCGCGGCGGCGCCGATGCCGCTGCTCGCGCCGGTGACGACGGCCGTGCGGGGTGAGGGAGCGCTCATGGCCGGGAAGTGTCCTCGCCGCGCGCCGGTTGAGCCGACCGGGCACACTGCCCGGCGGACCCCTCGACCGCCACGACCCCGCGGAGGAGCCGGCACATGACCCGACCGGTCCCGCTGCTGCGCCCGAGCGCCGTGCACCCGCGGCGCGTGGCCGTGCTCTCCGTGCACACCTCCCCGCTCGACCAGCCCGGCACCGGCGACGCCGGCGGGCTGAACGTGTACGTCGTCGAGACGAGCCGGCAGCTCGCCGCGCGCGGCGTCGAGGTCGAGGTCTTCACGCGGGCCACCCGCAGCGACCTCCCGCCGCAGGTCGAGCTCGCGCCGGGCGTCACCGTGCGGCACCTGACGGCCGGCCCGTTCGAGGGCCTGTCGAAGGGCGACCTGCCGGCCCAGCTGTGCGCGCTCGCCTCGGGCGTGCTGCGCGCGGAGGCGGCGCACGAGCCGGGCCACTACGACGTCGTGCACTCCCACTACTGGCTGTCCGGCCAGGTGGGCTGGCTCGCCGCCGAGCGCTGGGGCGTGCCGCTCGTGCACACCGCCCACACGCTGGCGAAGGTGAAGAACCTCGCCCTCGCCGACGGCGACGCCCCCGAGCCGCTGTCGCGCCTGGTCGGCGAGGACCAGGTGGTGCGCGCCTCCGACCGGCTCATCGCCAACACCGCCGCCGAGGCCCGGCAGCTCGTCGAGCTCTACGACGCCGACGCCGACTGCGTGGTGACGGTGGCCCCCGGCGTCGACCTCGAGCACTTCCGCCCGGGCGAGGCCGGGTCCAGCCGCGCGCTCGTCGGCGTTCCGCCCGACGCCGTCCTGCTGCTGTTCGTCGGTCGCCTGCAGCCGCTCAAGGCGCCCGACGTGCTGCTCCGGGCCGCCGCGCGCCTGCTCGAGCAGCGCCCCGACCTGCGGGACCGCCTCGTCGTCGCGGTCCTGGGCGGGCCGAGCGGCTCCTCGCCGGACTGGCTGCCCGCGCTGGCCGCCGAGCTGGGCCTCGCGGACGTGGTCCGCTTCGAGGCGCCGTCGGGCCCCGAGCGGCTGCGCGCCTGGTACCGCGCCGCCGACGTCGTCGCCGTGCCCAGCCACAACGAGAGCTTCGGCCTGGTCGCCCTCGAGGCGCAGGCCTGCGGCACGCCGGTCGTCGCCACCGACGTCGGCGGGCTGCGCACCACGGTGCGCGACGGCGTCAGCGGCCTGCTGGTGCCGGGCCACGGGGCCGACGACTGGGCCCG
>DATMKB010000056.1:0-2501 GCA_035553635.1 Mycobacteriales bacterium | reverse complement strand
CCGTACGCCTCGCCGGAGTTGAACGCCGGGCCGGCGATGTCGAGGTGCGCCCACCGGACGCCGTCGGCGACGAACTCCTGCAGGAACAGGCCGGCGGTGAGCATCCCGCCCTCGCGCGGGCCGGTGTTCTGCAGGTCGGCGACGTCGCTGTCGAGGCCCTTGCGCAGGTCCTTCGGCAGCGGCATCGGCCACATGGCCTCGCCGGCGGCCTCCGCGGCGGCGACGACGGAGCCGCGCAGGTCGTCGTCGTTGCCCATGACGCCGGAGGTCCGGGCGCCGAGGGCGACGAGCTGGGCGCCGGTGAGCGTGGCGGCGTCGAGCAGCACCTCCGGGCCGTCCTCGCAGGCGCGGGCGATCGCGTCGGCCAGGATGAGCCGGCCCTCGGCGTCGGTGTTGTTGACCTCGACCGTGGTGCCGCCGCGCAGCGTCAGCACGTCGGACGGGCGGATCGCGGTGCCGCTCGGCATGTTCTCGGCCATGGGCACCCAGGCGTCGAGGTCGACCGGCAGCCCGAGCTCGGCGACGGCGGCGGACGCGGCGATCACCGCGGCGGCCCCGCCCATGTCGCTCTTCATCTCCTCCATGGCGGCCGCCGGCTTGAGCGACAGGCCGCCGGAGTCGAACGTGATGCCCTTGCCGACGAGCGCCACCTTCGGCCCGCCGCCGCGGTAGGACAGGTGCACGAGCCGCGGCGGGTTCACCGAGCCCTGGCCGACGCCGAGGATGCCGCCGTAGCCGCCCTTGACGAGCGCCTTGTGGTCGAGCACCTCGACCGACAGCCCGGCGCGGTCCGCCTCGCGGCGGGCGACGTCGGCGAGCGCGGCCGGCGGGAGGTCGGACGGCGGCGTGTTGACGAGGTCGCGGGCGAGCCGCACGGCCCGGGCGACCACCTCGGCCCGCCGGACGACGGCGTCCAGGCCCTTCTTCGCCGCCTTGTCGACGACGAGCTGCACCGCCTCGACCGGCGCCGGCTGGTCCTGCGTGCGGTAGGTCGTGAACGCGTAGGCGCCGAGCAGCGCGCCCTCGGCGACGGCGCGGACCGTCTGCTCGTCGGAGCCCAGGGACACCGCGACGGTGCGGGCGCTGCCGGCGAGCGCGCGCACCGCGGCGCCCACCGCGCGCCGCACGGTCTCCGCCGACGGCGTCCCCTCGCCGAGGCCGACCGCGACCACGACGGCGGGCTTGACCGCGCCGAGGGTGGCCAGCCGCACGACCTGCTCGGCCCCGCCGGTGGCCCCGAGCCCCTGCAGGCCGGCGAGGAACCCCTTGCCGACGGCGTCGGCGACGTCCTGCGCGCCGGGGGCCAGCGCCAGGCCCTTGCGGCCGGGCACGACGCCCACGACGACGGCGTCGACCTTGAGCGAGGCGGCGGAGGAGGTGGTCAGGGCGAGGCTCGTCACGCGGGCGACCCTACGACGGCCTGCCCTAGGGTCGCCCGCGTGACCGAGCGCCCCGTGTCCCTGCGACGCAGCCCGCTGCACGACCGCCACGCCGCCCTGGGCGCGAAGCTCGCCGACTTCGGCGGGTGGGAGATGCCGATCCAGTACGCCGGCGTCGTCCCCGAGCACACCGCCGTGCGGGAGGGCGTCGGCGTCTTCGACGTCAGCCACCTGGGCAAGGGCGTCGTCCGCGGCTCCGTGGGCGGCATGACGGCGCTCGAGTTCGTCAACGACCGGCTCACCAACGACCTGCGCCGCATCGGACCGGGTCAGGCGCAGTACACGCTGTGCTGCGACGAGGAGTCCGGCGGCGTCGTCGACGACCTCATCGCCTACGTGCGCAGCGACGAGGAGGTCTTCCTCGTCCCGAACGCCGCCAACTCGAGCCAGGTGGTCGGCCTGCTCGCGGCTGACGCGCCGTCGGGCATCGAGGTGGAGGACCTGCACGACCGGCTGGCGGTCCTCGCCGTGCAGGGGCCGCGCTCGGGGGAGGTGCTCGAGGCGCTCGGGCTGCCCGCCGCGCACGACTACATGGCCTTCACGGCGGCGCAGTGGCAGGGGCGCGACGTCGTCGTGTGCCGCACCGGCTACACCGGCGAGCGCGGCTACGAGCTGCTGCCGCGCTGGGGGGACGCCGGCGACCTGTGGGAGGCGGTGCTCGCGGCCGGCGCCGTGCCGTGCGGCCTCGGCGCCCGCGACACCCTCCGCACGGAGATGGGCTACCCCCTGCACGGCCAGGACCTCTCGCTCGAGATCACCCCGTTGCAGGCGCGGGCCGGCTGGGCGGTGGGCTGGGGCAAGGAGCGGTTCTGGGGCAAGGCGGCGCTCGAGGCCGAGCGCGAGCGCGGCGCCGACCGCTACCTGTGGGGCCTGGAGTCGCTCGACCGCGGGATCCCGCGCGCGCACATGGCGGTGACCCGGGACGGCGCGCCGGTGGGCGAGGTGACGAGCGGGACCTTCTCGCCGACGCGCAGGGCCGGCATCGGCCTGGCGCTGCTCGCGACGGGCGTGCAGGAGGGCGACGAGGTGGAGGTCGACGTCCGCGGGCGCACCTCGCGCATG
>DATMKB010000055.1:0-3875 GCA_035553635.1 Mycobacteriales bacterium | reverse complement strand
GATGCGCTCGGCGACGGCGCGCGCCGCGTCGGCGTCGGCCACCGTCTCGCCGGGCAGCACGGGCACGCCGTGCGCGGCGAAGAGCTCCTTCGCCTGGTACTCCATGAGGTCCACGGGGGGTCCTGTCTGCTTGTCGCCGGGTGATCGGCACGGGGACGGGACGGGCCGGCGCGCGGAGCGGCCCCGGCCCAGGGTTCGGACGGAGGGTAGCCAGCGGGCGGCGCGCGCGGTGCGGCGGCCCGTTCGGCCCCGCGCCCCGGCGTGGGACGGGTCACACTGGACGGTCCCCGTCCCGCCGCCGTCCCCGGAGCCGTGCCCGTGCGCCGCTTGCCCGCCCTGCTCGCCGCCGCCTGCCTGCTGGCGCTCCTGCCGGTGCTGCCGGCCTCCGCCGCCGAGGAGTTCACCCGTACCCCCGGCACGGCGCAGGTCGTCAACGGCCCCGCCGGCACGCCGGCGATCGCGCTCGACTACGACCTCTACGTGCCGGCCGGCGCCTCGGCCGACGACCCCCGGCCCGCCGTCGTCATGACGAACGGCTTCGGGCTGAGCAAGTCGGCGCCCGAGGTGACGTCGATGTCGTCGTTCCTCGCGCGCAACGGGTACCTGGTGCTCGCCTACACCGCGGCGGGCTTCGGCGGGTCCGGCGGCTGCATCACGCTGCAGTCGGTCGACCGGGACGCGCTCGGCACGAAGGAGCTCGTCGACGAGGTGCTCGAGCCCCGCGCCGACGTCCTGCGCGACGAGCGCGGGCTCGTGCTCGGCACGGTCGGCGGGTCGTACGGCGGCGGGTGGCAGCTGCCCTTCGCGAGCCTCGACGAGCGGGTGCGCGCCGCCGCACCGGGGCGCACCTGGAGCTCGCTGCGCTACGCCCTCGACCCGAACAACCGCGTCGTGCCGGGCGCCGGGCAGTTCGACCACCCGGCGAACGAGCAGGGCGTCTTCAAGCTCGGCTGGACCAGCCTGTTCTTCGCCTCCGGCAACGCGCAGCCCGTGCAGGGGAACGGGGGCTGCCCGGAGTACAAGCTCGCGACGCAGGACCCGGCCACCGTCGCCGGCCTGGCCTGCACCGGCTACCTGGCCGAGCTGTGCGCGGTCTACGGCCGCGTCGCGGCCACGGGCGACGCCTCCGAGGGCGACCGGCGCCTGCTCGACCGGGCGTCCGGCGCGACGTTCCTGCCGCAGCTGGCCGCCCGCAGGCTCCCGGTGCTGCTCGTCCAGGGCCAGCGGGACACCCTGTTCACCCCCAACGACGCCCTGACCACCTACACCGCGCTGCGCGACGCCGGCGCCGACGTCGAGATGGTGTGGAACTGGGGCGGTCACGGCGGCTACGACAGCCGCCCGGGCGAGTGCGAGGTCTACGGCGGCGGCACCGGCTCCCCCGCGCCGAGCCCGGAGGGCGCCGGCCTCGAGGACTGCTACCTCACCGCCCGCCACCTCGACTTCTTCGACCGCCACCTGCGCGGCGAGGCCGGCAGCGCGCCCGGCTTCGCCTGGTACCGCGACTGGGTGGCCGAGGACCGCCCGGTGCAGGAGCGGTACGGCACCGCCCCGGCCTACCCGGCGATGCCCTCGACGACCTTCACCCTCTCCGGCACCGACGCCCTGGTGCTCGACGGCGCCGTCCCGGGCACGGCCCGGCTCGTGCACCAGCCGGGCGTCACGTCCTACAGCGAGACGCCCAACTTCTCCGGGCCGTCGAGCAGCCCGCGCGACCCCCGGCCGCCCTACGACGTCCCGGGGGCGACGGCGTCGTTCACCACCGAGCCGTTCCCCACCGACGTCGAGTCGGTCGGCGTCCCGACGGCCCGGCTGCGCCTGGCGCACACCGCTCCGACCGACCTGGTGCTGTTCGCCAAGGTGCACGACGTCGCGCCCGACGGCACCGCGACGCTCGTCCACCGACAGGTCGCGCCGGTGCGGGTGCCGACGGCGGCGCTCGGCGAGCCGGTGGAGCTCAACCTCATCGGGTTCGCGCACCGCTTCGGCGAGGGGCACGCCGCCCGGCTGACGATCACGACCTCCGACGCGGCGTACCGCAACAACCCGGTGCCCGACGTCGTCACGCTGACGACGGGCGAGGGCTCGACGTTCAGCCTGCCGCTGGCCGCGGCAGCGCTGCCGCCGTCCGCCGCGCCGGCGGCCCGGCCGGTCGCCGCGGCGCCGGTGCCGGCCGCCCGGCCGCTGCCCGCCACGGGGGCGGACGCCGTCCTGCCGGGCGCCGGGCTGCTGCTGCTCCTCGCCGCCGCGGGTGCCCGACGGCGCCGGCTGCGTCAGGCCGGAGCGGCCTGACCGACGTTCTCGCGCACCCAGTCGACGATCGACTGGGTGGTGGCGCCGGGCGTGAAGATCTTCGCGACGCCCATCGCCTCGAGCTGGGGGATGTCGTCCTCGGGGATGATCCCGCCGCCGACGTCGTCGTCTTCGGCGGCGTCGCGCTCGCGCAGCAGCGTCATGACCCGCTCGAAGAGCGTCAGGTGCGCGCCGGACAGCACGGACAGCCCGACGCAGTCGGCGTCCTCCTGCACCGTCGTCTCGACGATCTGCTCCGGCGTCTGGTGCAGGCCGGTGTAGACGACCTCCATGCCGGCGTCGCGCAGCGCGCGGGCGACCACCTTGGCACCGCGGTCGTGGCCGTCGAGGCCGGGCTTGGCGACGACGACGCGCAGTCGGGCAGCGCTCAACGGGACCTCCTGCGGCGGGGACGGCTCGCGGTGGGAGAGTACGCGCCCGTGATCGCCCCCGCCGACCCGCCCGACCCCGCGCCCGACTGGCGCGAGGCCCTGCTCGCGGGCGCCGAGCCGGTCGAGGTGCCGGCCCTGCGGCGCGACCCGGCGCGCTGGCCGGGCTACGTCCCGCGCACCTCGGTGTCGGTGTGGCGGCTGCCGGCCGGCGCGGTCTGCGCCGCCTGGGACTTCTCCGTCTACGGCGGGAGCTTCGGCGAGGACGACGCCACGGCCCTCGCCGCCGCCGCGGCGCTCGCCGTCGAGGAGCGCCGGCCGCTCGTGACGGTGGTGCGGTCGGGCGGCACGCGGCTGCAGGAGGGCGTGTCGGCCCTGGTCGGCATCCCGCGCGCCCGGCTGGCGCTGCTGGACCTCGCCGCGGCCGGCCTGCCGCACCTGTCGGTGGCCGACGCCCCGACGACCGGCGGGGTCTGGATCAGCACGGCGAGCGCCGCCGACCTGCGCGTCGCCGTCGAGGGGGCGACCGTCGGGTTCGCCGGACCGCGCGTCGTCGAGGCCTTCACCGGCGAGCTGCCGCCGCCGGGCAGCCACACCGCCGCCTCCGCGCACGCCGCCGGCCTCGTCGACGCCGTCCTGCCGGGCCGCGACGTCCCGGGCTGGGTGGCGGCGGCGCTGCGGGCGCTGAGCGCGGACCCGCGGCCGGTCCCGGACGCACCCGCCGCCCCGCCCGTGCCGGACGCCGGCGGTTGGGCCCAGGTCGAGCGGTCGCGGTCCCGCACCGCCGGCGGCGCCGCGCTGCTCGACGCCCTGCTCGAGGACGCCGTCGCCCTGCGCGCGCCGCACGGCGACCCGACGGTCGCCGCCCGCGTCGGCCGGGTGCACGGCCGGCCGGTGGTGGCCGTCGCGCTGGCGGCCCACGTGGGCGGGCGGCCCACCCCCGACGGCTACCGGCTGGCCGCCCGCGCCTACCGGCTCGCCGGGCGACTGGGCCTGCCGGTGCTGTCGCTCGTCGACACGCCCGGGGCCGATCCCGGCACCGCCGCGGAGGAGGGCGGCATCGCCCCCGCGATGGGCGAGGCCCTCGACGCGCTGCTCACCTGCCCCTCCCCCACCCTCGCGCTCGTGCACGGCGAGGGCGGCTCGGGCGGGGCGCTGGCCGCCGCCGCCGCCGACCTCGTCCTCCTCACGCCG
>DATMKB010000054.1:0-2985 GCA_035553635.1 Mycobacteriales bacterium | reverse complement strand
TCGACCAGCGACGGCCAGTAGACGCCGTACGGCGTGCCCTCGCCCGGCGGCGAGGTGAGCGTGAAGCCGGGGTAGCTGGCGAGCGCGAGCTCGACGGCGGCGCTCGAGAACGCCCGCCCGACGGCCTTCGGGTCGTCGCTGCGCACCTGCACGCGCAGCAGCGCGGCGGCCTGCTCGTTGGTGGGCGCGTCTTCGCGGTCGGTGCGGACCAGCACGGACTCGAAGGGGTGCGGGTAGGCGTCGCGCAGGCCGGCGAGCGCGAGCTCGGCCTTCGCCTCGACGTCGAGCCCGGTGAGCACGAACTCCATGCGGTTGCGGAAGCCGCCGAGCATGTTGAGGCAGGCCTTGAGGCGGCCGGGCGGCGGCGCGCCCCGCACGCCGCTGATCCGCACCCGGTCCGGTCCGTCGTCGGCGAGCGCGACCGTGTCGAAGCGCGTGGTGACGTCGGGGCCGAGGTAGGCCGGCCCGCCGATCTCGTACAGCAGCTGCGCGGTCACCGTCCCGACCGTGACCGCGCCGCCGGTGCCCGGGTGCTTGGTGATGACGGCGGAGCCGTCGCCGGACACCTCGGCGACCGGGAAGCCCGGGTGCACGGGGTCGGCGACCTCCTCCCGCCAGAAGCTGTAGTTGCCCCCGGTGGCCTGGGCGCCGCACTCGAGCACGTGCCCGACGACGGTCGCGCCCGCCAGGCGGTCCCAGTCGTCGCGCGCCCACCCGAAGTGCGCGGCGCACGGCCCCACCACCAGCGAGGCGTCGGTGACCCGTCCGGTGACCACGACCTGCGCGCCCGACTGCAGGGCCGCCGCGATGCCCCACGCGCCGAGGTAGGCGTTGGCCGTGAGCACCTGCCGGTCTCCGAGCGGCGCCCCCGTGTCCAGGTGGTCCAGGCGGGGCCGCAGCTCCTCGGCGCGGGGCAGGAGGTCGTCGCCCTCGACGTGCGCCACGGGCAGGTCGAGCCCGAGCCGCTCGGCGAGGTCGCGCACCGCCGCGGCGCAGGCCGCCGGCGCGAGACCGCCGGCGTTGACCACCACGCGCACGCCGCGGTCGACCACCGTGCCGAGCACCGGCTCGAGCTGCCGGAGGAACGTCGTCGCGTAGCCTCGGGACGGGTCCTTGGCGCGCGACCGCCACAGGAGGAGCATCGTCAGCTCGGCGAGGTAGTCGCCCGTCACCACGTCGACGGGTCCGTCGTTGAGCACCTCCGAGAGCGCGCTGCTCCGGTCGCCGTAGAAACCGGAGCAGTTCGCGATGCGAAGGACCGTCGACACCTCGGACACCCCCGGATCGTGCCACCAGGAGGACGCAGTGCGGCGAGTGCTCGGCCGGCCCGGCGCGCAGGCCGTCGTCGTCGGCACCGCGCTGCTCGGCGTGCTCGGCGGCGCCGTGGTCGCCACGGCCACGATGGCCGAGCCCCGGCCCGTGCGTGCCGAGGCGGCGTCCCTGGCCGACGACCTGCCGCTGCCCCGCGCCGACCGGTCCCGGCAGGTCGTCCCCGAGGCGGCCGTCGAGCCCCAGCCGCTGCAGGCCGCGCCCGTCGAGGTCGCGCCGCTCGCGGCCCTCGCCGTCGCCGACGTCGTCGTGCGCTCCGCCGCCCCGCTCGACCCGGCGCTGGTCGAGCTGCTGCGCGGCTTGAAGGGCGTCACGGCCAGCGCGCTGCTCGACAGCGGCACGGTCGACCTCGCCGGCCCCGCCGCCCTGCTCGGCGCCGACCCGTCGGAGCTGCGGCCCTTCACGCCGCAGCAGACCGCCGAGAGCGACGGGCTCTGGCAGGCCGTGGCCCGCGGCGAGCTCGCGGTCGCCCCGGCGCTGCACACCGAGCGGTCGCTGCCGCTCGGCGAGCAGGTCACCGTCTCCGGCCGTCCGGCCCGCCTGGGCGCCGTCGCCTCCTTCGGCCTCCCGCGCGCCGACGTCGTCGTCACCCGCGAGGCGGCCCGCGCGCTCGGCGCCGTGCCCGACTCCGTGCTCGTCCTCGCCGCGCCCGACGTCCGCACGGCCGCGCTGTCGAAGGCGGTCCGCAAGGCCGCCGGCGACGCCGTCGAGGTCGAGCTGCTCCGCCCGGCCGACGTCGCGCCGTCCGCGCTGGAGGGCCGTCCGACCAGCTGGCGCGAGCTCTACATCGACTCCGCGCGGTACTGCCCCGGCCTGTCCTGGACGGTGCTCGCCGCCATCGGCCAGGTCGAGAGCGCCCACGGCAAGCACCTCGGCCCGTCGAGCGCCGGTGCCCTCGGCCCGATGCAGTTCATGCCGGCCACCTGGGCCGCCTACGGCATCGACGGCGACGGCGACGGCGTCGCCGACATCATGAACCCGCTCGACGCCGTCCCCTCGGCCGCGCGCTACCTGTGCCGCAACGGCGCCTCCACGCCGGAGGGCCTGTACGGGGCCGTCTTCGCCTACAACCGCGCGGACTGGTACGTGCGCAAGGTCCTGGGCATCGCCGCCCAGTACCGCTAGCCCCGACGGCGCCGCCGCACCACGAGCAGCACCGCCCCGAGCACCAGCAGCACCCCGATCCCCTGCAGCCCGGGGGAGTCGTCGGCGCCACCGCTGACGACCGCGAGCACGCCGAGCACCGCGAGCAGGACCGGCAGCAGGATCATCCGAGCACCACGGCGACAGCATGGATCACCGTGCCGGCCAGCGCGCCGACCACCGTCCCGTTGACCCGGATGAACTGCAGGTCGCGCCCGGCCGCGAGCTCGATGCGCTCGGCGGTGGCCGGACCGTCCCACCGCGCGACGGTGTCCTCCACCAGGCCGGTGAACTCCCCGGCGTAGTGCTCGACGACGTGCAGCACGGCCGACTCCAGCAGCGCCTCGCAGCGGCGCCGGAACGCGTCGTCGTGCACTACGCCGGGGAGTTCACCGGGCTGGTGGAGGACACCGTCGCGCGGTGGGACGGTCCGGCCACCGCCGAGCGCATCGAGCTCGCCGCCGGGCGCGACCTGCAGTTCATCCGCGTCAACGGCACGGTGGTCGGCGCGCT